>JANNWA010000408.1:0-22896 GCA_031408275.1 Pseudomonadota bacterium | reverse complement strand
ACCGCCGTTCCTCGTCACCATCGGCAACGCGCCCAATGTACGCGTGACCTACAACGAACTGCCTGTCGACCTGCGGCCGCACTTCAAGGTCGACGTGGCGCGCCTGACGCTGAACTGAGCGCGGGCGCATAGCTAATCCGGCACTTCCTATGATCCAGCGCAGAAACTCCCGGCAGGTCCTCGTCGGCGGCATCGCCGTCGGCGGGAACGCGCCGATCGTCGTGCAGTCGATGACCAACACCGACACCGCCGACGCCGCGGCGACGGTGGCGCAGGTGCTCGACCTCGCGCGCGCGGGATCCGAGATCGTGCGCATCACGGTGAATTCGCCCGAAGCGGCGGCTCAGGTGGCGACGATCCGCGAAAGGCTCGACGCGAAGGGCTGCGACGTTCCCCTGGTGGGCGACTTCCACTTCAACGGGCACCGGCTGCTCAAGCAATACCCCGGATGCGCCGAGGCGCTCGCCAAGTACCGCATCAACCCGGGCAACGTGGGCCATGGCAAGAAGCGGGACGACCAGTTCGCCACAATGATCGAGGCGGCATGCAACTACGGCAAGCCGGTGCGCATCGGCGTGAACTGGGGGTCGCTCGATCCGGAACTGCTCGCGCGCATGATGGACGAGAACGGCCGCCGCGCCGAGCCGCTGGAGGCGACGGATATCATGCGCGAGGCGCTGATCGCCTCGGCCCTCGAGTCCGCCGCGCAGGCCGTGGTCTGGGGGCTGCCTGCCGAGCGCATCGTGATTTCGTGCAAGGTCAGTGCGGTGCAGGACCTGATCGCGGTCTACCGCGAACTCGCGCGCCGCTGCGATTACGCGCTCCACCTCGGCCTCACCGAGGCGGGCATGGGCTCCAAGGGCATCGTAGCGTCGACCGCCGCCATGGGCGTGCTGCTCCAGGAAGGCATCGGCGACACGATCCGCGTGAGCCTGACGCCCGAGCCCAACGGCGACCGCACCAAGGAAGTCATCGTCGCGCAGGAACTGCTGCAGACCATGGGGCTGCGCAGTTTCACGCCGTTGGTGACCGCCTGCCCGGGCTGCGGGCGCACCACGAGCACGTATTTCCAGGAACTCGCCGACAAGATCCAGTCGTACCTGCGCGCGCAGATGCCGGTGTGGAAAGCGCAGTACCCGGGCGTCGAGGACATGAAGGTCGCCGTGATGGGCTGCGTGGTGAACGGGCCGGGCGAGTCCAAGCATGCCGACATCGGCATCAGCCTTCCGGGCACCAATGAAGTTCCCGTGGCGCCCGTCTACGTGGACGGCGAGAAGACCGTGACGCTCAAGGGCGACCGCATCGCGGAGGAGTTCCAGGCGCTCGTCGCGGAGTATGTGACCCGAAACTATTCTTCCGGCGCGGTGCGCAAGCGCGCGCCGAAGCATATCCCGATCAAGGCGGCGTAGTTCCATGGCCGCGACCCTCCAGGCCATACGTGGAATGAACGACGTCCTTCCCGACGAGGCCGCCGGCTGGCTGGCCTTCGAGGAGATCGTGCGCGACTGCATGCATCGCTATGGCTACCGTAACATCCGTACGCCTTTGCTTGAGCACACCGGGCTCTTCAGGCGCGCGATCGGCGAGGTTACCGACATCGTCGAGAAGGAGATGTATACCTTCAAGGACGAACTCAACGGCGAGCAGCTCACGCTGCGTCCGGAGGCCACGGCCTCCACGGTGCGCGCGGCGATCGAACACAGTCTCACCTACAACGGCCCCGTGCGGCTGTGGTACGCCGGCCCCATGTACCGCCACGAGCGCCCGCAGAAAGGCCGCTACCGCCAGTTCCACCAGTTCGGTGCCGAGGCCCTCGGATTTGGCGGGCCGGACGTGGACGCCGAGCTCATCGTCATGTGCGCTGCGCTGTGGAAGGTACTTGGGCTCGAAGGTATCCGCCTCGAATTGAACAGCATCGGCTCGCTCGAGGAGCGCGGACGCCACCGCGTGGAACTGATACGGTTCCTGGAAACGAAGGTCGAGGCCCTCGACGGCGATGCAAAGCGGCGCATGCATACCAACCCGCTGCGAGTGCTCGATTCCAAGAACCCGGTGGTGCAGGACGCGACGAAGGATGCGCCGGTGCTGATGGATTTTCTCGGCGGTGCGTCGCTCGCCCACTTCGATGGCCTGAAAAGCCTGCTGGGGCTGGCGGGCGTCCCGTTCAGCGTCAACCCGCGGCTCGTGCGCGGGCTGGACTACTACAACCTCACCGTGTTCGAGTGGATCACTGACAAGCTCGGTGCGCAGGGCACGGTGTGCGCGGGTGGTCGCTACGACGGCCTGTTCGAGCAGATCGGCGGCAAGGCAACTCCGGGGGTCGGGTTTGCGGCGGGTATCGAGCGCCTCATCGCACTTTGGCAGGATGCGGGCAAGGTCCCGGCGCCGCGCGTTCCGCAGGCCTACCTGATCCACCAGGGCGAGGGCGCGATGCAATTCGCATTGCTCGCGGCGGAAGCGCTGCGCGGGGCGGGACACGCGGTAGTGCAGCACGGCGGCGGCGGCAGCTTCAAGTCGCAGATGAAAAAGGCCGACGCGAGCGGCGCACCGATTGCGCTGATCGTGGGCGAGGATGAGATCCGCGCCGGGGAAATTGCGCTCAAATACCTGCGCCGCGACCGGCCGCAAACCAGGATCCGGTGTGACGATCTCGTCGCCGGTTTCAACGAAGCTTTGAAAGAAACCTGAGAAGAATACCCATGGCACAACTCGATCTTGAAGAACAGGAACAACTCGCGCAACTGAAGTCGTGGTGGGAAGCCTACGGCAACCTGCTGATCACGGGGCTGGTGCTGGCAGCAGTGGTGTTCTCCGGCTGGCAGGGCTGGCGGTTCTGGCAGGAGCGGCAGTCTTCCGAGGCCAGCAACCTTTACGAGACGCTGGGCAAGTCGCTGCAGGGCAACGAGCCCAAAGCCGTGCGCGACGCGAGCGGCGAGCTGCTCGAAAAATATCCGGGCACGCTGTACGCCTCGATGGGGGCGCTCAGCTCCGCGAAGTATTTCTTCGACAAAGGCGACCTGAAGTCGGCCAAGGCGCAGCTGCAGTGGGTCATCGACAAGGCCAGGTCCGACGAATTCCGCGACGTCGCCCGGCTGCGGCTGGCGAACGTGCTGCTCGACGAAAAGGCCTACGACGAGGCGCTGAAGGTGCTCGAAGCAAAGCACGGTGACCCGTTCGGCGCGCAGTTCGCCGCGCTCAAGGGGGACCTGCTTTTTGCCAAGGGCCAGCCCGCCGATGCCAAGGCCTCGTACAAGCTCGCCCTGGACAAGGCCGGCAGCAAGAACGCCGGCCTGCGCGAAAGCGTCCAGATGCGCCTCGACGCGCTCGGAGGATGAGCGTGCGCGCGTCAATTCATCGCGCCTTTGCCATGGCGGCGCTCGCACTCCTCGTCGCGGGCTGCAGCAGCATGCCCAGCCTCAATCCGGTGGACTGGTTCAAGCCTGCGTCAACCGCCCCGAAGCCCGCGGAGTTGCCCGCCCTGTCGAGCGCCCAGCCGGTTAAGACGCTCTGGCAGGCCAGCGTGGGCGGGGCCGGCATTTTCATCTTCAGCCCCGCGCTGTCCGGGGACAGCATCTACGCGGCGGCGCGGGACGGTACCGTGACCAGGCTGGAGGCCGCCACTGGCAAGGTGGTCTGGAAAGCCGCAGCCGGGGCACAACTTTCGGGCGGTGTCGGCACCGACGGCAAGCTGGTGGCGGTGGGCACCGACAAGGGCGAGCTGATCGTGCTGGACGCCGACAAGGGCACGCTCCGGTGGCGCGCGCGAGTCTCCTCCGAAGTGCTGGCCGCGCCGAAAGTGGCGGGTGGCCTGGTGCTCGCCCGGACCGCGGACAGCCGGATCTTCGCCTTCGACGCGGCGGACGGGAAGCGGCGCTGGGTCTACCAGCGCGCGGCGTCCTCGCTCATCGTGCGCTCTCCCGCCGGAATGACCGTGAGCGAGGGCAACATCTACGCCGGATTCGCGGGCGGCAAGCTCGTTGCCCTGGCGCTCGAAACGGGCGCGCTGCGCTGGGAAGTCTCGGTCTCCCAGCCCAAGGGCTCGACCGAGCTCGAGAGGGTGTCGGACCTGAGCGGAGACCCGGCCGTGCAGGGACGGGAAGTGTGCGCCGCGTCGTACCAGGGGCGCGCGGCCTGCTACGAGAGGCAAAGCGGCAATCCGGTGTGGGCGCGCGAGATGTCCACGCTGAACGGAATGAGCATCGATGCGCGGTACGCCTATGTGGCCGACGAGAAGGGCGCGGTGCATTCGCTCGACCGCACCAACGGGCGCAGCGTCTGGAAGCAGGACCGGCTCTCGCATCGCGAACTCACCCTCGCGCTCGCGGTGGGCGGCGAGGTCGTGTTCGGGGACCTGCAGGGATACGTTCATTTCGTCGCGCGCGATTCCGGCGCCTTCCTGGCGCGCGCCGCGACCGATGGAACCAAGGTTCGCGCAGCACCGCAAAGGCTGCCCAACGGAGCTGTGCTGGTCCAGACCCTCAGCGGCGGCTTGTTCGCCTTGTCCCTCTAAGGCGATCCCATGAAGCCGGTCGTAGTGCTCGTCGGCCGACCGAACGTCGGCAAGAGCACCCTGTTCAACCGCCTCACGCGCACGCGCGACGCGATTGTCGTCGACGTTCCCGGCGTGACGCGCGACCGGCACTACGGCGAGGGCCTCCTCGGCAGCCGCCCGTACCATGTGGTCGACACCGGGGGGCTCGAGCCCCGCACGACCGAAGGCATCTTCGCGGAAATGGCCAAGCAGACCCAGCAGGCCATCGCCGAAGCGGACGCAGTGATCTTCCTTACCGACGCGCGCGCGGGCCTGACTCCTGATGACCGGCGCATCGCCGAGCAACTGAGGAAGCTCAAGCCGCGCATGTGGATCGCGGTCAACAAGGCCGAGGGCATGCAGCCGGACTCGGCGGCCGCGGACTTCCAGCAGCTCGGCCTCGGGTTTCCCGTCTCGGTCTCGGCTGCGCATGGCGAGGGCATCCGCGAACTCATCGACGCGGTGCTGGAAGAGTTTCCCGAGGACGACGAGAAGGAGCTGGATGAGCGAGACCGCTGGCCGCGCGTGGCCATCGTCGGCCGGCCGAACGTGGGCAAGTCCACGCTCGTGAACGCGCTGGTGGGGGAGGAGCGGGTCATCGCCTTCGACAAGCCCGGCACCACCATCGACCCGATCGACGTGCCTTTCGAGCGCAACGGCAAGCGTTACACGCTCGTCGATACCGCCGGACTGCGCAAGCGCGGCAAGCAGGGCGAGAACATCGAGCAGTTCTCGGTGATCAAGACCCTGCAGGCGATCGACCGCTCCAACGTGGCGATCTTCGTGATCGACGCGCACGACGGCATCACCGAGCACGACGCCCATGTGGCCGGCTACATCCTCGAGCGCGGCCGGGCCGTGGTGGTGGCGGTCAACAAATGGGACGCCGCCGACCGCGAGCAGCGCGACAGGATCAAGTCCGAGCTCGGCTGGAAGGTCGGGTTCCTGGGGTTTGCAAAGACGCTGTACATCTCGGCCAAGGACAAGAAGGGCCTCGGCGACGTAATGACGGCCGTGGACAAGGCGTATGTGGCGGCGCTGGTGAAGCTGCCCACCCCGAAGCTCACGCGCGCGCTGATCGCCGCGGTCGAAAAGCAGCAGCCCCCACGGCGCGGGGCGGGGCGACCCAAGCTGCGCTATGCGCACCAGGGCGGGCAGAATCCGCCGACCATCATCATCCACGGCACCCAGCTCGACCATGTTCCGGACACCTACAAGCGGTATCTCGAAGGCGTGTTCCGGACCCAGTTCGCGCTGGAGGGCACGCCGATGCGCATCGAGTTCAGGACGGGCAGGAACCCGTACGCGGCGCGGGCAAAGGGGCTGTAGGCACGGCGGCTAGCCGCCGTGGCAATGTATCTCCCACAGCAGCTTGTCGAAGCTCAGGTGCAGGTGCCCGGTCTGGCCGCTCAGGTTGGTAAAGGTGACGACCAGGATTCCGTTTTCATCGAGTTCGCCAAAGGCCGGGATCGAAGGACTCGACGGATCGACCGCCACGCGTACCTTGATGTTGACGGCCTTGCCGGGCTGCGCGTTCTTGGCGCGCATGCAACTGGCCTTGTCCCGGAAGTCGAATTTGTACCTGCGGCCTGGCATGGTCTCGTCCTGTAAATCGCGGCCAAATTGTTTCACAGCCTTGGGACCCATCGCCACACAGATTCGGCCGGCCGACGGGTTGTGCTTCAGGTTTGGGTTTGCGCTGCGGCCCGCGTCTGTGTAAAACCGGGGCATGACCCTGCCGACGCTGTCCCTGCTCGAAACCCGCATCCTCGGATCGCTTGCCGAAAAGGAGCGCACGGTCCCGGACTCGTACCCGCTCACGCTTAACGCGCTGGCCTCCGGCTGCAACCAGAAGACCAGCCGCGACCCGGTGATGGACGCCACGGACGCTGAAATCCAGGCCGGCATCGACAGCCTGAAGGGCTACAGCCTGGTGATGGAAACCAGCGGGGGGCGGGTGTCGCGCTACGCGCACAACCTGGAGCGGGTGCTGCGGGTGCCGACTCAGTCTACCGCGCTGCTCACGGTACTCATGTTGCGCGGGCCGCAGACCGCGGGCGAGTTGCGCATCGGCTGCGAACGGCTGCACAAGTTCGCTGACATCTCCGCCGTGGAAGGTTTCCTCAACGAGCTCGCGGGGCGACCGGCGGGCGCGCTGGTCATGGAGCTGCCGCGACTGCCGGGGGCGCGCGAGAACCGCTGGGCCCACCTGCTTTGCGGTGTGCCGGAGGTCGAGCAGCCCCTGGCGCGCGGGAAGCCGAATGCCGACGTGTCGGTAGGCGAAGTCGCGGCGCTCAAGGCGAATGTCGCGCGGCTCGAGGCGGAGGTCGCTGCGTTGAAAACGGTCGTGGCGCGGGTTTGCGCGGAGCTCGGGATCGCCGCCGAGTCGGCGGCCCGGTCTGCGGATGAAAGTTAAACATTTACTTGAACAAGTGCAATCCAGGAGCGGGTTTACTGTCAGTTGACATGCCAAAAACAAAAACCACGATCGCCGAGGTCGCATCGCAGGCGCAACGCCTCACGACGCCCTGCGCCGACGGCGAGCTGGTCTGGCATTGCTGGGGCTCGGGCCCGCCGATGGTGCTCCTGCACGGCGGCACGGGCTCCTGGACGCATTGGATCCGCAACGTGCTGCCGCTGTCGTCCGGGTACACGGTGATGGTCCCCGACATGCCGGGCTTTGGCGACTCGGCATCGCCGCCGAAAGGGTCAGGTGTCCCGGCCATTGCGGCCATTGTGGCGGACGGGATTGCCCGGCTGGCCGGTGGCCAGGTGCAACTGGTCGGGTTTTCCTTTGGCGGACTGGTGGCGGGCAACCTCGCGGCAGCACGCCCCGACGTGGTGAGTCGGCTGGTGCTGGTCGGCGCGGGTGGCCTGGGGTTGCGCGAAGGCAGGAAGCTGCCGCTCGTCGCATGGCGCCACCTCAAGACCGGGGCCGAGCGCACCGAGGCGCATCGCCACAACCTGGCCAACCTGATGCTCTTGGATGCGGCGAAGATCGATGCGCTGGCGATTCACATCCAGTCGCACAACGCGCAGCGTTCGCGCATCAACAGCGGGCCGTTCTCGCGCGGTGACGTGCTGCTCGAGCCGCTTTCGCGCGTGAAGGCGCCGATCGACGGCATCTGGGGCAGCCATGACGCTACCGTCGCCGGGCGCCTCGCGGAAGTCTGGCCGATACTTCGGCGCACCGATCCGCAGGCAACGCTCAGCATCATCGAGGACGCCGGCCACTGGGCGAATTTCGAGAGCGCCGAAGAATTCAACCGCCTGCTGCTCCAGCCCGGCCGCTAAGTGCGTTACCGCACGGTGCAGTGCGGCTTCACGGTAAATAATCCGTCTGCACCCGTCGGCGCCTTTACCTCCCTGAAGGCGGCTGGCGGTGCAGAGCCCCCGCGTCCTTCCCGGACCCGGGGGCTTGTTTTTATCCCGCGGAGCCTCATCCCAGGCATATGAAGTACAAGGACTACTACGAAATCCTCGGCGTCCCGAGCGACGCGGGCGAGGATACGATCAAGAAGGCCTACCGCAAGCTCGCGCACAAATACCACCCGGACGTCTCCAAGGATCCGGCCGGCGAGGAGAAATTCAAGGAGATCGCCGAGGCTTATGCGACGCTCAAGGATGCCGACAAGCGCGCCGCCTATGACCGGCTCGGCAGCCATTCCCCGGGCCAGGACTTCCAGCCCCCGCCCGACTGGGGCACCAAGTTCGGCGACCAGGACCTGCGTTTCGAGGACATCGACCTGGCGGACCTGCTGGCCGGGCTCGCGGGCGGCCGGCAGCGCGGGGGAGCCAAGGGCGGCACGATTTCGATGCCCGGCGAAGACTACGAAGTCACGGCGCACATTGCGCTGGAAGACGCCTATACGGGCACGCTGGTCGACCTGAACCTCAGCGTGCCCGACTATGACGGCAACGGCCGCCTGCACCGCGTGGCGCGGGCGTTCAAGGCACGCATCCCCAAGGGTGCGACGCACGGCCAGCGGCTGCGGCTGCGCGGCAAGGGCGGCAAGGGATTCCACGGCGGGCGGGACGGCGACCTGTACCTGAACATCGAGCTGCTGCCGCACCCGCTGTTTCGTCCCAGCGGGCACGACCTGTACCTGGACTTGCCACTGGCGCCCTGGGAAGCGGCCCTGGGCGCAACGCTCGCGGTTCCCACGCTGGCCGGGACGGTGCACCTCAAGGTTCCGGCGGGAACGCTCGCCGGGAGCAAGCTGCGTCTTGCCGGGCGCGGCCTGCCCACGCCGCACGGCAAGGCGGGTGACCTTTTCGCCATTGCGCAGATCGTCGTGCCGCCTGCGCTGAGCGAGGCCGAGCGCGAATTGTTCCAGAAGCTCGCGGCGGGTTCGACTTTCGACCCGCGCAGCCATTTCAACGCGGAGGTAAAGCATGGCGACTGCGCCGGCGGAAGCTGCATGGCTGAACGAGGAGGGGTGGGTATCGCTCGATGAACTCGCCGCCCTGTCCGGGCTGACGGATTCCGCGCTGCGCGAACTGGTGGACTACGGAGTGCTGCAACCGGTCGACGCGGCCGACGCGCAGTGGAAATTCAGCGCACGCTGGGTGGTTGTGGCCCGGACTGCGTGCCGGCTGCGCAACGATTTCGAGCTGGACCTGAATGCGCTGGCGCTTACGCTGTCGTTTCTGGACCGTATTCGCGACCTCGAAGCGCAGCTGCGTTCCGTGCACGCGCAACTGCCGCGGCGGTACTCTCGGGGGAGGTCCTGAGGAGGGGGCGAAGCCCCCTCTTCTCCTCTAGTCGTCGATCCGGAGTCAGCGCCGGGCGTACTTCCTGAATTCGGCCGCGCAGGCCGCCGCCCGCCCGGCCGGCTCCCCGCTCTCGGCGTGACAGCGCAGCAGCCGGAACACGGCCTTGGGCGCGCTCTTCGCCAGCCGCTGCGCATGCAACTCCCACAGGCGCTTCGCGCCGGCCTTGTCGCCGGTGGCGAGGTACCCGGCGAGCCCGGCCATCCAAAGGTACTCGCGGCTCTCGGCATTGATCTCTGACGGGCTGGCGAGCACCTCCCCGCCGAGTTCGGCCATGCGCCGCGCGTCGCGAGAGCCGACCGCGCGAAACAGCTCGATCCACTGCTGCTGGTATTTCGCCAGTCCCGCGTAGCAGGGCGCCTCGCTGATCCGCGACCAAACCAGACCCGCCTGCGCGGGCGGCAGGCCGGGATTGACCAGTTCGGCCACCCGCCACAGGGAGTGGAGCCACACGTCCTGCTCGCGCGGGGCGCGGCATTCGATCAGCCGCAGCTTCACCAGTTCGAGGTCCTTCTGAAGCTGAAGCGAGGCACCGTGAGGGATGGCCGGCTTGCCGGCCAGCAGGTAGTCGCGCGCATAGGCCGCAAGCCGCGCGCTATCGATGCGCTCGAAATCCGCGGCGCCCGCGAACAAGGGATTGGGCGGCAGGTTGCCGCGGCCGGGATCGAGCATTTCCAGCACCGGCACCGGGAGGTTCCCGAGGGCCACCACCTCGACGGCACTGCGCTCCGTGAAGCGGTGGCGCGCGGCGTTTAGGTCGAGCACAGGGGCGTAGTCCGAATTCGGGGCCATCCCGTAGCTCTGGAAAAGCGGCTCGAGCGTCTCACGGTTGCCGAGGTAGCGCGCGTTGAAGTCGCCTTGCGAAAGGACGCGTACGTTGAAGAACTCCTTCGTGAGGGCCGGGTGCTCGAAGGCCTGGGCGGCCTGCGGTGGCGGCAGCGGTGCATCGCTCGCGATGATCAGGAGGTCGTGGTCGCTGGGCGCGTAAATCGCATAGTGCGGAAACGCTTCACCAAGCGCCGCGATCACCGAAGCCGAAAGTGGGGTGCCGACCTCGTAAAGCTGGAACCACTGCACCAGCAGGCCGCCCGGATTGAGGTGGGTGCGGATACGGCGGTAGAACTCGCCGGTGAACAGGCCCGAGACGCCGCTCACCCAGGGGTTGGACGGTTCGGAGACGATGATGTCGTAGCGCCGGTTGTGCGTCGAAAAGAAGCTCTTCGCGTCGTCGATGATGATCGACCCGCGCGGATCGGCGAAGGCCGCGCCGTTGCGCGGCGAGAAGCCCCGCGCGGCCTCGGCCATCGCCGCTTCGATCTCGACGGTTTCCACCCTCTCGATTTCAAGGCTCTGCAGCAGAGTATGCGTGGTGAGGCCCGTGCCGATGCCGATCACCGCGGCGCTTTTCGCGTGCGTCTTGAGCGCAAGCGGGATCGCGCCGGTCAGCACCATGGTGATTTCGTCCGAGGCCGGCCCTCTGCCTTCCGGGCCGTCCTTCATGTTGATCGACCCTTCCGACTTGCCGTTTGAGCGGAAGCTGTAGGTGCCGGAATAGTCGACCAGGTGCACGGAGGCGGTCTT
The DNA here is from genome assembly GCA_031408275.1 of Pseudomonadota bacterium. Classification (GTDB taxonomy): domain Bacteria; phylum Pseudomonadota; class Gammaproteobacteria; order Burkholderiales; family SG8-39; genus SZAS-79. The sequence continues at coordinate 12,011 of JANNWA010000408.1, read as the reverse complement.
GCCGTCCTTCTGGAACAGGATCTGCGCGCTGCTGGAGTTGTCCAGCGCGCCGTGGCGAAATACGCTGGCGGTCATCTTGTTTGCGTCAAGCTGATAGGCGAGCATCACCGGCAGGAACACCAGCGCGCAGGCGATTGCCGCGCCGGCCAGTTCGCGCCGGCGGGGCACGAACCGCCAAAGCAGTGCGAGGCCCAGCGCCACATCCACCGCGCTTCCGGCGACCATGGCGCCCTTGAGGCCGAGCGACGGCAGGCCGACGTGCACGGCCAGCAGCACGCCCGCGATCGCCCCAAGCGTATTCGCCGCATACACTTTCCCGATCGCCGCCTCGCCCGCGCCGCGCCGCAGTAGGGCGCCCGTGATCAACGGCAGGGTCATGCCGGCGCAGAACGTGGCCGGGAGCATTACCAGGGCGGCGATGGCCTGCCCGGAGAGGTTGAAGAAGAAATACCCGGCGTCGGTGCGCGCCAGGCCTTTCATCAGGAACTCCATCAGGTGGAAGCACCGGTCGTAGACCACGAGGGTGGACAGCGCCAGCAGGCCCATCGCGACCTGCACCCAGCCGAGCAGCCGTTCCACATTGCCCGCCCGGTCGACCAGGCGCCGCACCGCCAGCCCCCCGAGCGCGAGGCCGAGGATGAAGGTCGAGAGCATCAGCTCGAACGAATGGGTCGAGGCGCCCAGCACGAGTGCGAGCATCCTGATCCAGCTGATCTCGTAGACGAACGACGCGAGGCCCGTGAAGAACGCGACCGCGAGCAGGATCCGCGCGGCGGCGGAGTCCTCCTGCTGTTCCGGCCTCACCGGGGAAGCAGTCATCGGGCGCGCGATGAGCCACACGCACGCCGCAAGGGTGAGATTGATCGCGCCGGCGAAGCGCAGCGTCCCCGGCAGCCCGACCCACTCGATCAGCACGAAACCGCTCACCAGCACGCCCGCCGCGGCACCGAGGCTGTTGGTGAAGTACAGCATGGCGACCGATTCGCCTGCGGCTGCAGGATGGGCGCGGACCAGGCCGGCGCTCATCAGGGGGAACGTCATGCCGAGCAGCACCGATTGCGGCAGGATGAGCAGCGCTGCAAGGGCGAGCTTGGCGGCGAGCGCGAGCGCGTCGGAATCCAGCCCGGGCAGCAGGCTCGCGTACGCGAAGTCGGTAGAGGCGACGAACACCTCGTGGAACGCCAGCGCGAGCACGCCGACTACGCCTTCCACCAGCGCGTAGCCCAGCAACGGGTTGGCGATCCGTGTCGACCAGCGCCCCATGAGCGCGCTGCCGACGGCGAGGCCGCCCATGAACACGATCAGCACCAGCGACTGGGCGTAGGCGGCATGCCCGAGGAAGAGCTTGAGGTAGTGCGTCCAGATCGATTCGTAGATCAGCCCGGCAAAGCCCGACGCAGTGAACAGCAGGTAGAACGCTGCTCGGGACTGGAGCGGACCGGTAGGCATCTGCGTCTCAGGTTTGCCAGCGCTCGAGCATGGCGTCGACTTCGGCGTGGGTCGGCGTGCCGTTGCGGCCGCCGAAGCGGGTGCATTTGAGCGCCGCGGTGGCCGACGCGAAGCGCGCGGCCGCGGAGGCGTCCATGCCGAACGCGAGCGCATAGGCGAAAGCGCCGTGGAATACGTCGCCCGCGCCGAGCGTGTCGACGATGGTCACCTGGGGGACGCCGAGGGTGTGGATCCTCCCGCCGTCGTACCAGACGTACCCGCGCGCACCCAGTGTGACGCCGGCATACCCGCCGGAACGGCGCGCGACGCTCGCGAGGCGGTCGTCGTGGCCCGCATCCGGCGCGGCGATGAGGAGCCCGCGTTCGGAAAAGATCGGATATTGCGCGAGCGGGGCGACTTCGGCGAGCACGGCGGCCGGGGAAATGTCGCCGTCGAACACGGTCGGGATGCCGAGCCGGCGCGCCGCTGGCAGCACCTGGCGCGCGGCTTTCCACCAGCGGCAATCGGCGTGCACCGCGTCGAATTCGGCGAGCCGCTCGAGCGGCAGCTCGGCCTCCACGTCGAACACGGCCGGGTCCGAGTAGCCGCAGACGAGGCGCTCGCCCGCTTCGTCGACCATGATCGCGGACACGGACGAGCGATGGGGCACGCGAATGACTCCCGACGTGCGCACCCCTTCGGCCTGGAGCTCAGCGACGATATCGTCGCCGTTGGCGTCGCCGCCGATCGGACCCCAGTACTCCACCTGGCCGCCGAGGCGGGCGGCCGCTACCGCGGCGTTGGCGGCCATGCCGCCGCTGATGCGCACGTACTCGGTCGCACGCACCTTGGTCGGCTCGCGCGGAATGGCGGGCAGGCGGAACACATGGTCGATCGTGGCCATCCCCACGCAGAGGATGCGGGGCCCGCTCATGTGACCGAGAATCCCCCGTCGACGAACAGGGTCTGGCCGGTCACGTAATCCGCCGCCAGGCTGGCGAGGAACAGCGCCGCGCCGCGCATGTCGCGCGGCTCCCCGATCCGGCCGATCATCGTGCGATCGGCCATCGCCTTGCGTTTCGCGGGATCGCTCATGACGGCCGCGGTGAGCGGCGTGTCCACGAAACCGGGCGCGATCGCGTTGCAAGTCACGCCCTGCCGGGTCCAGGCCTCGGCCTGCGCGCGCGTGAGCTGCGCGATGGCGGCCTTCGAGACGCCGTACGCGCCGCTGTCGCCGAATGCACGTATTGACTGCTGGGAGGCGATGTTGATTACCCGCCCCCAGCCGCGCGCGATCATGGCCGGTGCGAGTCGTTGCGCGAGGAAGAAAGGCGCTTCCACGTTGAGGCGCATCGTCGCGTCCCAGTCATCCGGCGTCAGATCGAGCATGGGCTTGCGAATGTTGTTCGCCGCTGCGTTTACGAGGATGTCGGGGGCACCGAAGAAAGCGCTGCATCCGGCGGCACAATCGAGCACCGCGGCGCGCGTGGAAAGATCGCAGGGCAATACCGCCGCGCGGCCGCCTGCCGCGTCGATGGCCGTTCTTACCGAACCAAGTTCGGCGGCACGGCGCGCAACCAGCACGACCGCCGCACCCGCTTCGGCGAAGGCAAGGGCGATCTCGCGGCCGATCCCCGAACTGGCGCCGGTGACGAGGGCGACTCGGCCGCCGAAGTCGAACGGGGATGCATGCTGCGATTGGGTAGTCATGGGGATGGTGAGGCTGCGGGCCTGTAATATACCCGCGATTTTCCGCCCACCCAGAGCCGCACATTCACATTGGCAGTTTCCCAGCCTGCGCGCATCGCCGCGTTCTACTTCGCCTATTTCTGCTACCTGGGCGCGTACGCTCCGTACTTTTCGCTGTATCTCGCCAGCGAGGGATTCGCAGCCGGGGAAATTGCGCTCATCCTCGCGCTGCCGCAGTTCGCACGAATCTTCGCGCCCATGGCATGGGGATGGCTGTCGGACGCCACGGGTTCGCGGCGCGGGATCGTGGCGCTCTCCTGCGGGCTGACGACCGCTGCGGTGGGAATGCTTTTCCTGGTGTCTGGTTTCCTGCCGACGGCGCTGACGGTCGCGCTGATCGGGGTGTGTTCCGCGGCCGTCCTCTCTATCGTCGATGCGCTGGCCTTCTCGGTGCTCGCGCCCCACACGCACCGGTACGGTCCGGTCCGGCTCTGGGGATCGGTCGGTTTCATCCTCGCGGTGCTCGCAACGGGCGCGATGCTCGACGCGCTGCCGGTCGCGCGGTTGCTGTGGGTCCTGTTCGGGCTGAGCATCGCCAGTTTCCTGATCGCGTTCCAGTTGCCTGCGCCGCCCGTCGAGCGTGTCCGTCAGGTGAGAGGGAGCCTGTGGGCGGTCCTGCGGCGGCCGGAGGTGATCGCGTTCTTCGCTTCGTGCACCTGCATGACGGTGGCTCACGGCGCCCTGTATGCGTTCTATTCACTTTATCTCGTCGGGCACGGCTATTCGAAGTCCGTGGTCGGCGTCCTGTGGATGCTCGGCGTTCTGGCGGAGATCGTCGTGTTCCTCGCGATGCCCGTGCTCGTGCGGCGGTTCAGCCTGCGCGGGATCCTGCTCGCGAGCTTCGTCGCCGCGGGGGTGCGGTTCGTTGCGATCGGCTGGGGCGTGGACTGGCTGGCCGTGCTGGTGGTTGCACAGTTGCTGCATGCGGCGACTTTCGGATCGTTCCACGCCGCGTCCCTGGCGGTAGTGCATCGCGTATTCGCCGGGCCGCTGCAGGTGCGCGGCCAGGCGCTCTACATGAGCCTGTGCTACGGCCTGGGCGGGGTGGCGGGAACGCTGCTTGCCGGGGCGACCTGGGAGTCGCTCGGTCCCGCCGCGACCTTCGGCATCAGCGCGCTGTTTGGGCTGGCCGGGGCGGCGTTCGTGGCGTGGCGCGTGCGGGTTTAGAGCTCTGCGCCCAAGGGGGGAACGCCCTCCACTGTGCGATAATCCCCGATTTCGTGCCGCGCTTTTCGCGCGCCGGGACAAACATGGCACAGACGCTTTACGACAAGCTTTGGGACAGCCACGTGGTTCACGTCGAGGAAGACGGCACCGCGCTGCTGTATATCGACCGTCACCTGGTGCACGAGGTGACCAGCCCGCAGGCCTACGACGGCCTCAAGCTGGCCGGCCGCAAGCCCTGGCGCATCTCGTCCGTGGTGGCCACGGCCGACCACAACACGCCGACCACCGGCTGGGACAAGGGCATCGAGGGCATCGCGGACCCAATCTCCCGCCTGCAGCTCGAAACGCTCGATGCCAACATGCGCGAGTACGGTGCGAAGTCGTACTTCCCGTTCCGCGACAAGCGCATGGGCATCGTGCACGTGATCGGGCCGGAGCAGGGCGCGACCCTGCCCGGGATGACCGTGGTGTGCGGCGATTCCCATACGAGCACGCACGGCGCGTTCGGTTGCCTCGCGCACGGCATCGGGACGTCCGAGGTCGAACACGTGCTGGCCACGCAGTGCCTCGTGCAGAAGAAAATGAAGAACATGCGCGTCACGGTCGACGGCGTGCTGCCTCGCGGCGTGACGGGCAAGGACGTCGTGCTTGCCGTAATCGGCAAGATCGGCACGGCCGGCGGGACCGGTTCGGCGATCGAGTTCGCCGGCTCGGCGATCCGCTCGCTGTCGATGGAAGGCCGCATGACCGTGTGCAATATGGCGATCGAGGCGGGCGCGCGCGCCGGCATGGTTGCCGTGGACGAGACCACCATCGACTACCTGAAGGGCCGGCCGTTCTCGCCCGCAGGACACGAGTGGGACCAGGCAGTTGTCTACTGGCGCACGCTGAAGAGCGACCCGGAGGCTAAATTCGACCGCGAGGTCGTCCTGAACGCGGCGCAGATCACGCCGCAGGTGACCTGGGGCACCTCGCCCGAGATGGTCGTTCCAGTGGACGGCACGGTGCCCGATCCGGACAAGGACAAGGACGCGACGCGGCGCGAGGGCATGGAGCGCGCGCTGGTCTACATGGACCTGAAGCCGCGCACGCCGATACAGGACATCCTGCTCGACAAGGTGTTCATCGGTTCGTGCACCAACTCGCGCATCGAGGACCTGCGCGCCGCCGCGGCGGTCGCCAAGGGCAAGCGCGTCGCCTCGAACATCAAGGTTGCGATGGTGGTTCCGGGATCGGGGCTGGTGAAGGCGCAGGCCGAGAAAGAAGGCCTCGACCGCATTTTCAAGGACGCGGGGTTCGAATGGCGCGAGCCGGGTTGCTCGATGTGCCTGGCCATGAACGCGGACCGGCTGGAGCCGGGGGAGCGCTGCGCCTCGACCTCGAACCGCAATTTCGAGGGCCGCCAGGGCGATGGCGGGCGCACGCACCTCGTGTCTCCCGCGATGGCCGCGGCCGCGGCGATCGCGGGGCATTTCGTCGACGTCAGGCACTGGCGCTGACACCATGGAAAAATTCACCGTACTGAACGGACTGGTCGCACCGATGGACCGCGCCAACGTGGACACGGACGCGATCATCCCCAAGCAGTTCCTCAAATCGATCAAGCGCACCGGCTACGGCCCCAACCTGTTCGACGCGTGGCGCTATCTCGACCACGGGGAGCCGGGCATGGACAACTCGAAGCGCCCGTTGAACGGGGACTTCGTGCTCAACCAGCCGCGCTACAAGGGCGCGCAGGTCCTGATCGCGAGGAAGAACTTCGGCTGCGGCAGCTCGCGCGAGCACGCGCCGTGGGCGCTGCAGGATTTCGGCTTTCGCTGCGTGATCGCGCCTTCGTTCGGCGACATCTTCTACAACAACAGCTTCAAGAACGGCTTCCTGCCCGTGGCCCTGGCCGAGGCAGAGGTGGACCGGCTGTTCTACGAAGCCGCCGCGTTCCCGGGTTTTCGCCTGGTCGTCGACCTGGACAAGCAGTCCGTCGCGACCGAAAACGGCAGCCTGTCGTTCCGATTCGAGATCGACAGTTTTCGCAAGCACTGCCTGCTGAACGGCCTCGACGAGATCGGCCTTACGCTGCGCCACGCCGACAAGATCCGCTCGTTCGAAGCGATGCGCGCGCAGCAGTTCCCCTGGTTTTTCCGCTAGATCCCAAATGAAAGTTGCACGATGAAGATTGCAGTCCTGCCCGGCGACGGGATCGGAGCCGAGATCATCGCCGAGGCGCTGAAAGTGCTGAAGCGCCTCGATCTGTCCCTCGAACTTGAACATGCGCCTGTGGGAGGCGCCGGCTTTGACGCGTCCGGCGACCCGCTCCCCGAGGCCACGCTGAAACTCGCCAGGGACGCGGATGCGATCCTGTTCGGCGCGGTGGGCGGCTGGCAGTACGACCAGCTGCTGCGCGCCAAGCGGCCCGAGCAGGCGATCCTCGGGCTCAGGAAGCACCTGGGCCTCTTCGCCAACCTGCGCCCGGCGCAGGTGTACGCGGAGCTTGCCTCCGCCTCGGCGCTGAAGCCCGAAGTGGTCGCGGGCCTCGACATCCTGATCATCCGCGAACTCACCGGCGACATCTATTTCGGCCAGCCGCGCGGCATCCACAAGCTGGCCGACGGGCAGCGCGAAGGCTTCGACACGATGCGCTATTCGGAGGGCGAGATCCGCCGCATCGCGCATGTCGGGTTCCAGTCCGCGATGAAGCGCGGCAAGAAGCTGTGCTCGGTCGACAAGGCCAACGTGCTCGAGACCTCGCAGCTGTGGCGCGACGTGGTGATCGAGGTCGGCAAGGAGTATCCCGGAGTGGAACTTTCCCACATGTACGTGGACAACTGCGCGATGCAGCTGGTAAGGACCCCCAAACAGTTCGACGTGATCGTGACCGGGAACATGTTCGGGGATATCCTGTCGGACGAGGCGTCGATGCTCACGGGTTCGATCGGCATGCTGCCGTCGGCGTCGCTGGATGCGAACAACAAGGGGCTGTACGAGCCGATCCATGGATCGGCGCCGGATATAGCCGGCAAGGACGTTGCCAATCCGCTCGCAACCATTCTTTCGGCCGCCATGATGCTGCGCTACTCGCTCGGGCAGGCGGCGGCGGCGGACCGGGTCGAGGCCGCGGTGAAGAACGTGCTGAAGGACGGCTACCGCACCGCCGATATTTTCGAGGCGGGCACGAAAAAGGTGGGCACGAAGGAAATGGGCGCGGCGGTCGTCGCCGCATTGAAGTAGCAGGGGAAAGGATCATGTTGCGAGTAGGCATCGTCGGTTGGCGCGGAATGGTGGGGTCGGTCCTCGTGCAGCGCATGCGCGAGGAGGGGGATTTCGACCACATCGAGCCGGTGTTTTTCTCCACCTCGCAGGCGGGCGGGAAAGGGCCGTCCATCGGCCGCGATACGGGGCCGGTCAAGGACGCGAACTCGATCGACGAACTGAAGAAGCTTCCCGTGGTAATCACTTGCCAGGGCGGCGACTACACCAACGACGTCCACCCGAAGCTGCGCCAGGCCGGCTGGAAGGGCTACTGGATCGACGCGGCCAGCGCGTTGCGCATGGAGGACGAAGCGGTGATCGTCCTCGATCCGGTGAACATGCCGGTTATTGATGCCGCGGTCGGGCGCGGGCTGAAGGATTACATCGGCGGCAACTGCACGGTGAGCCTCATGATGATGGGCCTGGACGGCCTGTTCAAGCAGGACCTCGTGGAGTGGATGACGTGCATGACCTACCAGGCCGCGTCAGGGGCCGGCGCCGCCGGCATGACCGAGCTTGCGGCGCAGATGGCCTACTTGGGCGACCGTGTGCGCGTGTTGGCATCGGACCCGGCCGTGTCCGCGCTGCAGATCGACTCGACTGTGACGGACTCCCTTCGCAACGGGGGCTTGCCGAAGGACAATTTTGGGTACCCGCTGGCGGCGAGCCTCCTTCCGTGGATCGACAAGGATCTTGGCAACGGACAGAGCCGCGAGGAATGGAAGGCGCAGGCCGAAGCGAACAAGATTCTGGGTCGCGGCGCAGCGCAGATCCCCGTGGACGGGATCTGCGTGAGGATCGGCGCGATGCGATGCCATTCGCAGGCCCTGACCATCAAGCTGAAAAAGGACGTGCCGTTGGACGAGATCGAGGGCATGCTGGCGGAGGCTAACGAGTGGGTGAAGGTCGTCCCGAACCGGCGCGACGAAAGCTTGGCGGAACTGACGCCGGCGTCAGTCAGCGGAAAACTGTCGGTGCCGGTAGGGCGATTGCGCAAGATGTCGATGGGCGGCGCGTATCTTTCCGCCTTCACTGTCGGGGACCAGTTGCTATGGGGGGCTGCAGAGCCGTTGCGCCGTATGCTGCGCATCCTGATGGAGAAGGGGGTCGCGCACTGATTGGAACGGTGGATGGCACGCGCCGGGTGGGTGCGTCGAGTGCTGTCCAATTACACAAACAGATCGGGGCTGAAGCCGATAAAACGTAGAATATTTATCAGCTTGCAAGGCTAACACTATGATGTTATGTTAGTTGTCCCATCGAAAATGACTCAGGGTGGTACAGTGGGAAAATCTGTCACCGCAAGGCGCCTAGCTGCGGCATTGCTGTTGTTCGTTCCCTTGCACGTTCTGGGGGCCGGGCTGGGCAAGCTCACTGTACTGTCGGCGTTGGGCCAGCCGCTGTCCGCGGAGATCGAAATTTCTTCCCTGCAGGCCGGCGAGGAAGACACCCTTGCCGCCAGATTCGCACCTGCCGAGGCTTACCGTCAGGCGGGGATCGATTTAAACCCGGCGCTGCTCAATGTCCGATTCGCGATTGACCGGAGGGGAGGCAAGTCTGTAGTCAGGCTAAGTTCCAACTCGCCGGTCAGCGAGCCGTTTCTCAGCGTGCTCGTCGAACTGTCCTGGAACACCGGGCGGTTGGTGCGTGAATACACATTCCTGCTCGATCCGCCGGAGTACAAAGGCCCGCCGCCGATAGCGCAGGCACCGGCCCCCGTCCCGGCGGTTCGTCCTGCGCCTGCGGCCGCACCGCTCGTCGCTCCTGCGGCCGCGCCCCGCGCAGCCCAAGAACGCCCCATCGTCGCGCCTGCGGCAGCGGGCGGCACGGGCAAGACCTATGAAGTCAAGAAAGGCGACACGCTCGGGAAGATCGCGGCCCAGAACAATCCCGGCGGCGTGACTCTCCAGCAGATGCTGATCGCGCTCTACCGCGCCAACCCGGATGCGTTCATCGGCAGCAACATCAATCGTCTGCGCGCAGGCCGGATCCTCAACGTTCCGGACAAGGAGGCCGCCAGCGCGGTCGACCAGCAGGACGCGACCCGCCTCGTGCTCGCGCAGGGCGAGGATTTCCGCGCCTACCAGAGCAAGCTGGCCGGTGCGGTTGCAGCCGCGCCTGCGGATTCGGCCGCCTCCAGGCGCACCGCCAGCGGCAGGATCACCGCCAAGCCCGATGAGCCGGCCCCCGCCGAGCCCAAGGACCAGGTCAAACTCTCCAAGGCCGACCCGGCCGGCACGGGCGCACGGGCCAAGGCTGCACGCGGGGACGACTCCTCGGCGCGCGATAAGGCACTGAAGGAATCGGAGTCCAGGGTTTCCGACCTTGAGAAGAACGTCCAGGATCTGCAAAAGCTGCTCGAGTTGAAGAACCAGGCACTCGCCGAACTCGAGAAGAAGGGCGCCGCCAAACCTGCGCCTGTCCCCGCGCCTGCGCCGGCTCCTGCCCCGGTCCCCGCCGCCAAGCCTGCCGCCGAAGCCCCGAAAGTGGTCGAGGCGCCTAAGCCCGCGGCCGAAGCGCCCAAGGCGCCCGAGGCCGTCAAGCCGCCTGCGGAAGCCGCCAAGGCGCCCGAACCGCCCAAGCCGGCCGCCGAACCGCCAAAGCCCAAGCCCAAGATGGCGCCGCCGCCGCCCCCCCCGCCGCCGCCCAGCCTGGTGGACGAATTCCTCGATAACCCGGCGGCGCTCGGCGCTTTGGGCGTGGCATTGCTGGGCTTGGTCGGATACGGGTGGTGGGCCTGGAAGCGCAAGAAAGCCTCGCAGTCCAAGTTCCAGGACAGCGTAATGGGCGCGCCCGCCGCGGCGAGCCTGGGTGCGGCCTCGGTGTTCAGCGGGGCAGGCGCCCAGGACGTAGATACGGGTGCCGCGGTTTCGCAGGCTTCGGTCAGCGATTCGAGCGTTGGCGCAATCGATGCCGACGAGGTCGACCCGATCGCGGAGGCGGACGTGTACATGGCTTATGGCCGCGACACGCAGGCCGAGGAGATCCTGAAGGATGCGCTCTCGAAGGACCCGGGCCGCCTCGCAATCCATTCCAAGCTGCTCGAGATCTACGCCGCGCGCAGGGACGTGCAGAACCTCGAACAGACCGCGATGAAGGTGAAGGAACTGACCGGCGGCGAAGGCGAGGACTGGGATAAGGCTGTCGTCCTTGGACGTACTGCCGACCCGTCCAACGCGCTGTACGGCGGAGACCCGGAAGCGACCGTAATGATGCGACCGGCCGCTGCGCCTGTCGCCGCCGGCGGAGCTGCCCCGACACTTGACTTCGACCTCGATGCCGCAGCTCCTGGGGCGAGCCCGGACGTCACGCTCGATACCGAAATGCCTGCTGTTGCCGCGCCCTCCGGGCTTGATTTCGACCTGGGGGCCGGTGACGCATCCGCTGCGGCGGTGGCCGAGGAGAAAACCGATTTCGCACCCGGCGGCACCATCATCATGGACGCGGCGGAAGCAAAGAGCGCTTCCGGAGGCCTCGATTTCGATCTGGGCATGGGCGAGGCGCCAACGCCTGCCGCGCCTGCACCGGCGGCTGCCGCGCCTGCCGTTGACGCCGGAGGCGGCCTCGACTTCAACCTCGACCTGGACGCCGGCACCGACGCCGACAAGACGGTGATGATGCCCTCCTCGATGAAGGCGCCCGAGGTGGACCTCTCCGCGATCAGCTTTGACCTGGGCACCCCGGACGCAGGCGCACCGGCGGCTGGCGAGGGCGATCCCCGCTGGCAGGAAGTGGCCACCAAGCTCGACCTGGCCAAGGCCTACGAGGAGATGGGCGACAAGGAAGGCGCCCGCGACTTGCTCAACGAGGTGGCCAAGGAAGGCGACGAGGCCCAGCAGAACCAGGCGCGGCAGATGCTCGCCAAGCTGGGCTGACCGGTCCGCAGCCGCTCACAGGCCACGGCCGGGCGCCGTGGCCTTTTTATTTTCCGGAGTCCCGCAGCTGACATGAACAGGATTGCGCTGGGCATCGAGTACGACGGCAGCCGCTTCCTCGGGTGGCAGACCCAGCCCGGCGGCGGCACGGTGCAGGACGCCGTCGAAGCGGCCATCGCTACGATAGCCGGCGAGCCGGACGTGACGGTGACCTGCGCCGGGCGCACCGACCGGGGAGTCCATGCACGCGGGCAGGTGGTTCATTTCGACACTGCCGCGGATCGCCCGGACTCGGCATGGGTGCGCGGCGTGAATGCGCTGCTGCCCGAGTCGGTCGCCGTGGTCTGGTCAATGCGCGCCGCGGCCGGCTTCCATGCGCGGTATTCGGCGCGCTCGCGCACCTACCGCTACCTTCTCATCAACCGGCCGGTGCGCCCCGCGCTGGAAGCGCGCCATGCCGGCTGGTTTCACTCGCCGCTGGACGTCGATGCGATGCGCGCAGCCGCAAGGCGCCTGATCGGGCAGCACGACTTCAGCGCGTTCAGG
>JANNWA010000407.1:0-3224 GCA_031408275.1 Pseudomonadota bacterium | reverse complement strand
CCTGGTCCACCAGCGCCTTCTGGCGCTCGTTGTGCCTGGCCATGTACCCGCCGGCGGGCGCAGCCGATGGCGGCCGTCCCGCGTAGTAGAGCTTCTGGTCGCCGCGCATATTCTCGGCCAGGTAATGGCCCACCTGGTACCACGCGCCCTGGTTCTGCGGCTCTTCCTGGCACCAGACCACCTCGTGGGCGTTCGGGTACTTCTTCATTTCCGCGGCAAACGGCTTGTGCGGAAAAGGGTAGAGCTGTTCGACGCGGATGATGGCGATATTGTCGTGGCGGCGTTCGCGGCGCGCCGCAAGCAAGTCGTAGTAGACCTTGCCGCAGCAGGCGACCACTCGCGTCACCCCCTTCGTTTCAATCGCGTCGATCTCCGGGATCACGGTCTGGAAGGTGCCCTTGGCGAGGTCCTTGAGCGGCGAAGCGGCTTCCTTCTTGCGCAGCAGCGACTTCGGCGTCATGACGATCAGCGGCTTCCTGAACGGGCGCAGCATCTGGCGGCGCAGCAGGTGGAAGATCTGTGCCGCGTTGGAGGGCACCACCACCTGCATGTTGTGCTCGGCGCACAGCTGCAGGTAGCGCTCGAGGCGCGCCGACGAGTGCTCCGGGCCCTGGCCTTCATAGCCGTGCGGCAGCAGCAGCACCAGCCCGCAGACGCGGCCCCACTTCGCCTCGCCCGAGGAGATGAACTGGTCGATCACCACCTGCGCGCTGTTGGCGAAGTCGCCGAATTGCGCCTCCCAGATCACCAGTTCGTTCGGTTCGGCGGTCGAATAGCCGTATTCGAACCCGAGCACGGCCTCTTCCGAAAGGACCGAGTCGATGACCACGAACGCGCCCTGGTCCTTGGAGATGTTGTTGAGCGGCACATACGTCCCGGAGTCCCAGCGCTCGCGGTCCTGGTCGTGCAGCACGGAGTGCCGGTGCGCGAACGTGCCGCGCCCCGAATCCTGCCCCGAGAGGCGCACGTTGTAACCGTTGGCCACCAGCGAAGCGTAGGAAAGCGTTTCGGCCATGCCCCAATCCACCGGCAGCTTGCCTTCGCCCATCTGCTTCCTCGCGGAAATCAGACGCTCGACAGTGGGATGCACCTTGAACCCGGCGGGGAGCGTGGTCAGCGCTTCCGAGAGCCGCTGCAGCTGCGCGAGCGGCACGTGCGTGTCGGCCGCGTCGGTCCACTTTGCGCCGACGTACGAAGTCCAGTCGACCGCGAACTTGCTCTTGAAGTTCGACAGGACCGGGTTGGACGTATGCTTGCCGGCGTCGAGGTCCGCGCGAAACTGCTTGATGATCTCCTCGGGCTCGCCGGCCTTGATCACGCCCTGCGTGATCAGCTTGTCGGCATACAGTTTGCGGGTGCCCGGATGCTGGGCGATCTTCTTGTACATCAGCGGCTGCGTGATGAACGGCTCGTCCTGCTCGTTGTGGCCGAGCTTCCTGAAGCACACCATGTCGATCACGACGTCCTTCTTGAACTGCTTGCGGAAATCGAGCGCGAGTTGCGTCACGTACTGCACCGCCTCGGGGTCGTCCGCATTGACGTGGAAGATCGGCGCCTCGACCATCTTGGCGACGTCGGTGCAATAGATGGTGGAACGCGCATCGCGCGGGTCCGAAGTGGTGAACCCGATCTGGTTGTTCACCACGATGTGCACCGTGCCGCCGGTGCCGTAGCCGCGCGTTCCGGAGAGGTTCAGCGTCTCCATCACCACGCCCTGCCCGGCGAACGCAGCGTCCCCGTGGATCAGGATCGGCAGCACCTGGTCGCCGGTCTTGTCGTCGCGGCGGCGCTGGCGCGCGCGCACCGACCCCTCCACCACCGGGTTGACGATCTCGAGGTGCGAGGGATTGAACGCCGCGCTGATGTGCACCGGGCCGCCCGGCGTGGTGATGTCCGAGGAAAACCCCTTGTGGTACTTCACGTCGCCCGAGAAGGTGTGCGGGTTGTCGTGCTTGCCCTCGAACTCGGAAAACAGCTCCTCGGGCATCTTGCCGAGAACGTTGACGAGCACGTTGAGGCGCCCGCGGTGGGCCATGCCGATCACGATCTCCTGCACGCCCGAGCCCCCGGCGCGCTGGATAAGCTCGTCGACCATCGGGATCAGGCTTTCGCCGCCCTCGAGCGAGAATCGTTTCTGCCCGACGTACCGCGTGTGCAGGTATTTCTCGAGCGTTTCGGCCTCAGTGAGCTTCTGCAGGATGCGGCGCTGGTAGGCGGCGTCGAATTTCGGGGTCGCGCGCACGGGCTCGATGCGTTCCTGGAGCCAGAGGCGCTGCGCGCGCTCGCTGATGAACATGTACTCGAAGCCGATGTTGCGGCAGTAGGTGTCGCGCAGCGCCTGGATCAGCGTGCGCAGCGTGACGCGCTCCAGGCTCACGTACGAACCGGCGTTCACTTCGGTGTCGAGGTCCGCCTCGGTGAGGTCGTAATAAGCCGACTCGAGCTCGGGCGCGGGCGGGCGCGGCATGCGCTTCAACGGGTCGAGCGTCGACCAGCGCGAACCGGAAATACGGTAGGAAGTGACCAGCAGCAGCGCGGCGACCTGCAGCTTCTCGTGCGTGGCCAGCGGCACCGACGGGGCGCGGCCGCCGAGCTGGCCGGCCTTGGCGCGCTGCACGAACGACTCGACCACCGGGGCGTGCGCCACGTCCTTGCCGCCATTGCCCTGGGCGCCGGGCATCAGCTGCATCTGGTCGAAGTATTCGCGCCAGCCCTCGGGTACCGCCCCGGGATTGACGAGGTATTGCTCGTAGAGCTCCTCGACAAACGGGGCGTTGCCACCGAACAGGTACGAATTCCCGGCAAGCTGCTTCATCATGGCGGCTTCCCCTCAGCGGTTGTCGATGGGCTGCACTTCGCGGCGCGCAGAGCCTTTGTACAACTGGCGCGGGCGCCCGATCTTCTGCTCCGGATCGGAAATCATCTCGTTCCACTGCGCGATCCAGCCCACCGTGCGCGCCAGCGAGAAGATGCAGGTGAACATCGACACCGGGATCCCGAGCGCGCGCTGGACGATGCCCGAGTAGAAGTCAACGTTGGGGTAAAGCTTACGCTGCACAAAGTAGTCGTCTTCAAGTGCGATTTTCTCCAGCGCCATTGCCAGCTTGAAGAGTGGATCGTTTTCAAGGCCCAAGGCGGTTAGAACTTCTTTGCATGTCTCCTGCATCAATTTGGCGCGAGGGTCATAGTTTTTGTAAACACGGTGACCAAAGCCCATGAGCTTC
>JANNWA010000406.1:0-6865 GCA_031408275.1 Pseudomonadota bacterium | reverse complement strand
GGTGGCCGGGGTGAAAATGGGTTCTGCGAGCTTGGCCGCCTGCGGCAATCCTTTCGGCAGCTGGATGCCGCACACCGCGCCGGTCTGCTGGTAGTCCTTCCAGCCGGACCCGATGATGTAGCCGCGCACCACCGCCTCGATGGGCAGGGGCTTCAATTTCTTCACCACGATCGAGCGGCCGCGCACCTGCGCCTTCTCGGCTTCGCCGGACACCACCGACTCCGGGTCTATGCCGGTCAGGTGGTTGGGCACCACGTGGCCGAGCCTGGCGAACCAGAAATTCGCCATCTCGGTGAGCACCCGCCCTTTTTCGGGAATCGGGTCGCCGAGGATGACGTCGAACGCGGAGAGGCGGTCGGTAGTCACGATCAGCATCTTGTCCGAGCCGACCGCATAAATATCGCGCACCTTGCCGCTGGCGATCTTCGGCAGGCTCTTCAGGCTGGATTCGTAGAGGGGCTGGCTCATTGTTGCTTCTCCAGATCCGCCTTCCATTTGCCCTGCGCCGCGAGCCCGTTCATGCGGGCGCGGTGCGCGAACGCCTTCTGGGCGGCGGCGTAGTTCGCGGCCTTGCCGCTCCAGGTCTTGAGGGCGGTGTTCTGCAGCGCGCGCGAGTACGAAAACGTCAGCGGCCAGGGCGCGCCGATGCGGTTCATCGCATCGAGGTGCGCGGTCGCGTTCAGGTCGGTCTGCCCGCCCGAGAGGAAGACCACGCCGGGCAGCGAAGCCGGCACCGTGCGCTTCAGCACGCGCAGCGTGCGTTCGGCCACTTCGGCCACGCCGGCCTGGCGCGAGCAGGCGTTGCCGGACACCACCATGCTGGCCTTGAGGATCGTGTGCTCGGATGAGACGTTG
This sequence comes from Pseudomonadota bacterium, assembly GCA_031408275.1. Lineage (GTDB taxonomy): Bacteria > Pseudomonadota > Gammaproteobacteria > Burkholderiales > SG8-39 > SZAS-79. Next base: position 6,010 of record JANNWA010000406.1, on the reverse strand, counting down.
TAGGCGGCCAGCGCGGCAAAGGTCGCGCGCAGGGTAGCCTCGGTAACCTCTTCACAGCGCTCGATCGTGTGGTTGCCGTCGAGCAGCACTTCGGGCTCGATCATCGGCACGATCGAGGCGGCCTGGCAGGCGGCCGCGTAGCGCGCCAGCGCATGCGCGTTGGCGTAAATGCAGGTGTGCGAGGGGATGCCGTCACCGATCGTGATCACGGCACGCCACTTCGCGAAGCGCGCACCGAGCTTGAAATACTCGGCCATGCGTTTGTCGAGGCCGTCGAGGCCCTCGGTAACTTTCTCGGCGGCGGGCAGCAGCGGGATGTTGACCACGCCCTTGTCTACCTTGATGCCCGGGACCATGCCGTTCCTCGCGAGCCAGGCCGGAAAGGTGGCGCCGTCGTTGCCGTTCTGGCGCAGCGTCTCGTCGTGCAGTATCACGCCGGAGATCTGCTGGTTCGCGCCGGGGGTGGTGAACAGCAGCCCGCGATAGGTGCGGCGGTTCTCCTCCGTGCACTCGACGTTGACCGACTCGAAGCGCTTTTCGCAGGTGCCGGCCGACTCATCGGCGGCCAGGATGCCCTTGCCGGGGGCGACCATTGCAGCGGCGGTTTTGGAAAGAAGCGCTTTGTCCATGGGGTACGTTCCTATGCAGGCGGGTGACGAAATCCGGGAAGCGCGGATTTTACCCGCAAGCCCCGCAGCGGGTCACGCCGGACGCGCTTTTTTCCAGCGCCGCACGGCCCACGGCACGATCACCACCGCAGCCGTGATGGCCAGAAAAGTCGCCGAAATCGGCTGGGTGAAGAACACGCTGGCGTCGCCCTGGCTGATGGACAGGGCCCGCCTGAACTGCGTCTCGGCGAGCGGCCCGAGGATCAGGCCGATCACGACCGGCCCGACCGGCACGCCCCAGCGGCGCATCGCAAAACCGAGCAGCCCGAATACGTACAGGGTGAGCAGGTCGACCCACGACTGGTGCAGGCTGTACGCGCCGAGCGTCGCGAAGACGAGGATGCCCCCGTACAGCAAGTCCTTCGGAATCTGCAGCACCTTCACCCATATCCCGATCAGGGGCAGGTTGAGGATGAGCAGGATCACGTTGCCGATATAGAGGCTCGCGATCAGGCCCCAGACCAGGTCGCCCTGGCTCTGGAACAGGAGCGGCCCGGGCTGGATGCCGTAGTTCTGGAATGCGCCGAGCAGGATCGCCGCGGTGGCCGAGGTCGGGATGCCGAGCGTGAGCAGCGGCACCAGCGTGCCGGTGGCGGAGGCGTTGTTCGCGGCTTCCGGACCGGCCACACCTTCGATCGCACCGTGGCCGAACTCCTCCGGGTGTTTGGAGAGTTTCTTCTCGGTGGCGTAAGACAGGAAAGTCGGGATCTCGGCGCCGCCGGCGGGAATCGAGCCGAACGGGAAACCGAACGCCGTGCCGCGCAGCCACGCCGGCCAGGAACGCTTCCAGTCCTCGCGGGTCATCATGACGGACCCCGAGAACTTCTCGATCTTCTCGCTCAGCCGGCTCTGGTAGGCGGCGACATAGAGCGCCTCGCCCACGGCGAACAATCCCACGGCGAGCACTACGACATCCACGCCGTCGAGCAGTTCAGGCACGCCGAACGCGAACCGCGGCGACCCGGTCTGGCTGTCGATGCCGACCAGCCCCAACAGCAGCCCGAGGAACAGGCTCGTGAGCCCGCGCACAGTGGAGGCCCCGAGCACCGCGGCCACCGTGGTGAATGCAAACACCATCAGGGCGAAATACTCGGCCGGCCCGAACTTGAGCGCCACGCTGACCACGAGCGGCGCGAGGAGCGTGAGCAGCACGGTAGCGATGGAGCCCGCGACGAACGAGCCGATGGCGCTGGTCGCCAGTGCCGGCCCCGCGCGGCCGTTCTTGGCCATCAGGTTGCCTTCGAGCGCGGTGGCGATCGAGGCCGACTCGCCCGGCGTGTTCAGCAGGATGGTGGTGGTCGATCCGCCGAACATCGCGCCATAATAGATGCCGGCGAACATGATCAGCGCGCCGGTCGGGTCGAGCTTCACGGTGAGCGGCAGCAGCATCGCCACCGTGAGCGCGGGCCCCACGCCCGGCAGCACACCCACCGCGGTGCCGAGGGTCACGCCGATGAAGCCCCACAGCAGGTTGAGCGGCTGCAGCGCTACCCCGAATCCCGCCAGCAGGGCGCTGAAGGTTTCCACCTAGACCCCGGCGCTGCCGAGGACCGGCGCCAGCCAGCCCGCGGGCAGGTTCACGTTCAGGAACCGGACGAAGAAGAGGAACACCACGACCGCGATCAGCGCGCCGATCGCGATGTCGCGCGCCCAGCGACGGCTGCCGAATCCACGCGCGACCCCGGCAAACAGGGCCATTCCCGCGATCACGAAGCCGGCGGTGCCGATCAGCGCCATGTGTGCCGCCAGCGCCGCCGTGATCCACGCAAATCCCGGGGCGTAAAACGGGTGATCGCCGCGCCCCGCAGGATCGTCGGGGGGGCGCTCGCGCCAGCCGCCGCTGAACACCTCGTACAGCAGCCACAGGCCGCAGGCGACCAGGCCGCAGGCAACCACCGCAGGCATGAAATTCGGGCCGATGTTCGCGTAGCCGCCTTCGCCCGAGAGCGAGGCCGTGGCAACCGCGGACGCCAGGCCCAGCCCAAGCACCCCCAGCGAAAGTGCGAGTTCCGCGCTGGAGAATTTCACTCGGGCGGGCTCATCGTGAACATGCGACGCATGCCGCTATTTCTTGATGCCGAGGGAGTCGATGACCGCGGCGATGCGCTTGGTGTCTTCGTCGATGAACCTGTTGTACTCGTCGCCGCCCATGAAATATCCCGACCACCCCATCTTCTCGAGGGTGCCCTTCCAGGCGGGCGTCTCGGTCGCGGCCTTCACCATCGCGACCAGCGCGTCGCGCTGCTGGGGCGAGATTCCCGGCGCGCCGAAGATCCCGCGCCAGTTGCCGAGTTCCACGTCGATGCCCTGTTCCTTGAGGGACGCGATGCCATCGGTCTTGCCCGGCGCGGACACCGCGAGCGCGCGCATCTTGCCGCCCTTGATCTGCTCGGCGAACTCGCCGATCCCGGATACGCCTGCGGTCACATGGCCGCCGATGATCGCGGCGATCGCTTCGCCCCCCCCCTTGTACGGGACATAGTTGATCTTCGACGGGTCGCCGCCGACCGCCTTGACCATCAACCCGACCAGGATGTGGTCGGTGCCCCCGGCCGAGCCGCCGCCCCAGGAAACCTTGCCGGGATTGTCCTTGTAGGCCTTCATGAGGTCGCCGATCGTCCTGTGCGGCGACGCCGCCGGCACCACGATCACCTCCCACTCGCTGGTGAGGCGGGCGAGCGGCGTCACCTGGGACAGGGTGACCGGCGACTTCTGCAGGTGCAGGCCGCCGACCATCACCATCCCGCCGATCATCACCGCGTTGGGGTCGCCCTTGGAGGAGTTCACGAACTGCGCGAGGCCGATCGCGCCCGCCGCGCCGCCCTTGTTCTCGAACTGCACCGAGGCGACCAGCTTGGCGCTCTGCATCGCAGCCGCGAGGTTGCGGCCGGTCTGGTCCCAGCCGCCGCCGGGGTTGGCCGGAATCATCATCTTCAGGTTCTGCGCAGCGACCGGTGTGCAGAAGGCCGCGGCCATCACCGTCAATGCCGCGAAAAGCCCCCTCGCACGGGCCGGAAATGGCTGATTCATGACGTCTCCTGTTTTTTTGGGTTCGGACGCCATTCTAGGCGATAATCCGCCCCCTTGAAGCCCCGGCAGGCCGACCCTATCTGCGTCGCGCCGGCAGCCCAGGCTTCGCATTCCCACAAGGTCACAAGGCTCATCCTCGATGATACGAATTGAAAACCTGACCAAGTCGTTCGGGCTGAAAAAGGCTGTCGACGACCTGTCCTTTTCGGTGGAGCGCGGCGAGGTCCTCGGCTTTCTCGGGCCCAACGGCGCCGGCAAGTCCACCACCATGCGCATGATCACCGGGTTCCTGCCGCCCAGCGCCGGCAGGATCACCGTCGGCGGGCACGACGTGGTCGAGGACGGGCTCGCCGCCAAGCGCATGATCGGCTACCTGCCCGAGAACGCGGCCTCCTACCCGGACATGTCGGTGGAGGGATTCCTCGGCTTCGCCGCCGAGTTGCGCGGCCTCGGGGGCGCGGCGAAGAAGAAGGCGGTGGACCGCGTGGTCGACCTGTGCTTCCTCGGTTCCGTCCTCCACCAGCAGATCGACACGCTGTCCAAGGGCTACAAGCACCGCACCTGCCTCGCCCAGTCGATCATCCACGACCCGGACGTGCTGATCATGGACGAGCCGACCGACGGCCTCGACCCCAACCAGAAGCACGAGATCAGGAATCTCATCCGCGAGATGGGCAAGACCAAGGCCGTGATCTTCTCGACGCACATCCTCGAAGAAGTCGACGCGGCCTGCACCCGCGCGATCATCATCGACCGCGGCCGCATCGTGGCCAACGGCACGCCGAAGGAACTGCGCGACATGTCGGACCTCGCCGGCGCGGTGACGATCGCCGCGCTGGGCGCCGACCAGGCGAAGCTTGCAGCGCTGCCGGAGGCGGCCCGGGTCGAATCCCTGGACAACGGGTCCGCGCTGCGCGTCTACCCGAAGGACAAGCAGGCTTCCGTCGCGCTTGCCCGCTCCGTCATGGACCTCGCCGGCCGCGAAGGCTGGAAGGTCGGGGCGCTGCACACGGAAGAGGGTCAGCTCGACGAGGTGTTCCGCCGCATAACGCTGCCCGACACGGTGAAAAAATAATGAATCACTCCATTGCCACAATCAAGGCGATCGCCAAGCGCGAGCTGACTTCCTATTTCACCTCGCCGGTCGCGTACGTGTTCCTCGTGATCTTCCTGCTGCTCGCCGGGTTCTTCACCTTCACCGTCGGCAGCTTCTTCGAGCGCGGCGAGGCGAGCCTCTCGGCATTCTTCGCCTGGCACCCGTGGATCTACCTCGTGCTGGTCCCCGCCGTCGGCATGCGGGTCTGGTCGGAAGAGCGCCGCTCCGGGACCATGGAGCTGCTCCTCACGATGCCCGTCAACGCGTGGGAGGCGATCATCGCCAAGTTCCTCGCCTCTTGGGCCTTCCTCGCGATTGCGCTCGCGCTCACCTTCCCGATCGTGATCACGGTGAACGTGCTGGGGTCGCCTGACAACGGCACGATCTTCGCGGGCTACCTCGGCAGCCTGTTCCTGGCCGGCGCCTACCTCGCGATCACCTGCATGACCTCGGCGATGACGCGGAACCAGGTCATCTCGTTCATCCTGTCGGTGGTGCTGTGCCTGTTCCTGATCCTCGCGGGCTTCAACCCGGTGACCGACCTCATGACGCGCTGGGCCAACCCCGCGCTGGTGGAAATCGTCGCCGCGTTCTCGGTCATCACGCACTTTGACGGGTTCCAGAAAGGCGTGATCGACACGCGGGATCTCTTCTTCTTCCTCTCGGTGATCGGATTCGCGCTGTTCGCGACGTCGGTGATCATCCGCAACCACCGGGCCGGCTGAGCCATGCTGAAAAAATACGAAACCTTCCTCTATTCCGCCGCCGGCCTCGCGGCGCTGTTCGTCATCCTGGTCGCGTTCAACTACCTCGCTTCCGGCGCGGCGGTGCGGGCCGACTTCACCGACGGCAAGCTCTACACGCTCTCGGACGGCACGAAGAAGATCCTTTCAAAGCTCGACGGCCCGGTGAAACTGCGCCTGTATGTCTCGGCGAGCGACAACGCCATCCCCGTGCAGTTGCGCAGCTTCGCGCAGCGCGTGGAAGACGTCGTGCGCGAGTTCAAGTCGGTCGCCGGCCCCAACCTGATCATCGAGAAGTACAACCCCAAGCCGGACTCGGACGAGGAGGACGCGGCCCAGCTCGACGGCGTGGAGCCGCAGACGCTCTTTTCCGGCGAGCAGTTCTACCTCGGCCTTTCGGTCAGCCGGTTGGACAGGAAGCAGGCGCTCTCCAACATCTCGCAGCAGCGCGAGCGGCTGCTGGAGTACGACCT
>JANNWA010000405.1:0-9729 GCA_031408275.1 Pseudomonadota bacterium | reverse complement strand
CCTCGCGCTGCGGAAAGGGAATTTCGATCCCGCGGGCGCGAAATTCGGCCAGGATCGCCACGCTGATGTCGGAGCAGACGTTCAGGCGGCCCTTCTCCGGGTCCTCGATCCAGAATCCGAGTTCGAGGTCCACGCCGCTGTCCCCGAGGCGGATCACCAGCGCGTTGGGCAGCGGGTCCTTGATCACCCGGGGATGCCGCACGGCGATCTCCGCGAGCAGAGCAAGCACCGCCGCCACATCGCTCGAGTAGGCCACCGACACCTGGACGGCAAGCCGCAACTGCTTGTCCGCATACGTGTTGTTGAGGACGGTGGACGTGATGAGGGTGTCGTTCGGGATGATCGCCTCGATGCCCTCCAGCGAACGCACCACCGTGTAGCGGGTGGTGATCTCCTTGACTTCGCCATAGTGGTCGTCGGCGGTGATCCAGTCGCCCAAGCGGATCGAACGGTCCAGCAGGATGATGAAACCGGATACGTAGTTGCTCGCGATCTTCTGCAGTCCGAGGCCCAGCCCGACGCCCAGCGCCCCGCCGAAGATCGACAGCACGGTAAGGTCGATGCCCATTACCGGCAGCACGACCAGGATGGAGACGACCAGCAGCGCCGCCTTGCCGAGGCGGGCGAGAACGACCCGCAGGCTCGAATGCATCGCCTCGGCCCGCATCAGCCGGGATTCGAGCCCGCTGCCGGCCCACAGCGCGAGCAGCAGGGTGACCAGGATCCAGAAGGCGGACTCCAGCACGGTCATCAGGGTGAACTTCTGCTTGCCGACCGCGAACTTGACGTTCTCCAGCGCGTCCTGGATCTCGGGCAGCAATCCGGTCAGGTAAAGGGCCACCCCGACCCAGACCATGATCGCGATGGCCCGTTCCGAGGCGGCCAGCGCGCCCCCGGGCCTGAACACCAGGCGCAGCACGTAGAACGCGAATCGGATGCCCGCGAGCGAGGCAAACACCGGGATCGCGACCGAGAGGAGGTTGACATGCCCCCAGCGCTGCAGCAGCGCACGCGCGGACACCAGCAGCAGTACAACCACCAGCGGAAAGATGACGCGGTTGAGCCCGCCCGCGCCCATCCTGAGCGCGGCCGACTGCTCGTCAGTGGTCCGCACCCGCGCCAGCCGGGACAGCGCCCAGGCAACGAGAAGGCAGGCGACGATCGCCGCGACCTGCCACACCATCTCGGGCCGGCTCACGTCGTCCCACAAGTCAACGAGCATGCTCTGGATTGAAGTCTTGGACATCGGTAGGGGCGGGGGGCGGCAACTCGAGCCGCCGGGGCAACCTTTCTGTAGTATTCGTACGCTAGTGTACGGATGCCTTCAGCCTTTTCGCAAACGGCGGCTCGCACCGCCCGACTCCATGCAGCAACGCATCGCCCTTTGCCTCGCCCTGCTCGCCTGTGCCGTCGGTCCGGCGCTTGCGGCACGGCCGTTCGTCACCGACGACGCGCGCGTGGTCGACGAGGGCGGCTGCCAGGTTGAAACCTTCGTGAAGAAGCAGCGCAACGTGAACGAACAGGAGTTCTGGTTCCTCCCCGCCTGCAATCCCTTTGGGGTGGAGCTCACCGCCGGCCACAGCTGGGTCAATGCCAGCGTGCCGGGCGACAGCCAGTTCAGCGTCTTTCAGGCAAAGACGCTGCTCAAAACCCTGCAGGCCAACGGCTCGGGCTACGCGCTGACGGTGGGCGCCTTTCGCGTGAGCCCGTTCCAGGCGCCGCACACCACCAACCCCTTCGTGAACGCGATCGGCAGCTTCTCCTTTGTCGATGACCGATTGGTCATCCACGCCAATATCGGCGCCATCGGCGACCGGCAGGCCGCGATGACGCGCGCCACCTGGGGCCTGGGCGCCGAGATCACGCTCCATCCACAGCTCATCGGCATCCTGGAATCCTACGGCCAGCGCGCCGACAAGCCGACCGTCCACTATGGCTTGCGCGTCTGGGTCGTGCCCAACCGGGTGCAAGTCGATGGTACGATCGGCACCCAGCATTCGGGGCCGCCCGAGCGGGCGTTCCGCTCCCTCGGACTGCGGGTCCTCTTCTAGGTGCCTTAGACAGCAATGATCGAACTGCTCGCCGATCCGCAGGTTTGGATCGCCTTCCTGACGCTCACCGCGCTCGAGCTCGTGCTCGGCATCGACAACATCATCTTCATCTCCATCCTGGTCGACAAGCTGCCGGCGGAGCGACGCGAGCTTGCCCGCAGGATCGGGCTTTTCATGGCGATGTTCATGCGCATCGGGCTGTTGCTGCTGCTGTCCTGGATCGTCGGATTGACGGCCCCGCTGTTCACGGTGATGGAGGAGGAATTCACCGGCCGGGACCTCATCCTGATCGGCGGCGGGCTGTTCCTGCTCTGGAAGAGCACCGGCGAGATTCACCAGCTGCTCGAAGGCCAGGAAGGCGGGCATTCGAGCGCCGTGCGGGCGACCTTTTCTGCGGTGATCATCCAGATCATGATCGTCGACCTGGTGTTCTCGCTCGACTCGATCATCACCGCGGTAGGCATGGTGGACCGGGTCGAGGTCATGATCGCCGCGGTCATCGTTTCGGTCGCGCTGATGATGGCCTTCGCCGGGGCGATCGGCCGCTTCGTATCCGACCATCCGACCATCAAGATGCTCGCGCTGTCCTTCCTGGTCGTCGTCGGCGTGGTGCTGATCGCCGACGGCTTCAGCCACCATGTGCCCAAGGGGTACGTCTACTTCGCGATGGCCTTCTCGGTGGCGGTGGAGATGCTCAACATCCGGGTGCGCAAGGCCAGGGCGGCGCCGGTGAAGCTGCACGCACCGTACCAGCGCGACTAGGAGAAGAGGGGCTGCCGCCCCTCCTCAAGACCTCTCCTGGGCCCGCATGCGCTCGAACGCAGCCGCAAAGAACCCGTCGGTGTGGTGCAGGTGGGGAAAGAGACGCAGGTTGATCCCGGTATCCAGCGCGATGCCCTGCGATTTCAGGATTTCCGCGCACGACACCTGCCTGTAGTCCGGGTGGCCCGCGAGGAATCCTTCCACGACCGCCTCGCCTTCCTCGCGCAGGACGCTGCAGGTGGCGTAGACCAGCCTGCCGCCGGCGCGCGGCAGCCGCGCCGCGGCGGCGAGGATCCTTCCCTGCTTCGCAACCAGCTCCGCGACGTCCTTTTCGCTGAAACGCCACTTTAGGTCCGGGTTGCGCCTGAGGGTTCCGAAACCCGAGCACGGCGCATCGACAAGGACGCGATCGATCTTGCCCGCAAGCCGTTTGGCGCGAACGTCGTTTTCGGTCGTGATCGCTATCGGGTGCACGTTCGAGAGGCCGGAGCGCGCAAGCCGGGGATCCAGCCCCGCCAGGCGCTTGGCCGACACGTCGAACGCGTACAACCGGCCGGTGTTGCGCATCATCGCGCCGAGCGCCAGCGTCTTTCCGCCGCCGCCCGCGCAGAAGTCGACGACCATCTCGCCTCGCCGCGCCGCAACGATCGAGGCGAGCAGTTGGCTGCCTTCGTCCTGCACCTCCACGCTGCCGTCGAGGTAGGCCGCATGCCGGTTGATCGCCGGCTTGTCCGCAAGCCGGATGCCTACCGGGGAATAGGGAGTGGGTTCGCACGCGATTCCAGCCGACCGCAGGCTCGCGAGCACCGCCTCGCGCGCCGCCCTGACCGCGTTCACGCGCAAGTCCATGGGCGCAGCGCCGAGCATTCCCCTGGCGATCGCCATGGCCTCGGGCTCGCCGTGCTGGGCGACGAGCCTTTCCCACAACCAGTCAGGAAGGTCGGCCTGCACCGCCGGCGGCTGGTCTTCGGTCCGGGCGGCCCGGGCGCGCTCGAGCAGCGGCAGGTCCTTCTCGCGCACTACATCGGCCACGGCGCGAACGGACAACCCCCGCAACCGCACGAGCGCAGCAAGCACGAGCGAATAGGGCGACTCGGACTGCGCGGCCGTGGCGAGCGACCGGCGCCGGCGCAGCGCGGCGAACACGGTCTCCGCGACGAAAGCGCGGTCCTGCTGCCCGAGGTCGCGGTTGTTGCGGAAGTGGCGCGAGACCGCCTGGTCGGCCGGCCCGGAGAATCTCAGCGCCTCGGAGAGCGCCTCGGATGCATGCTCGATGAGCGCCTTGGTGGGACGCGCTGCATGGCTCGAATCCTGGTTCGGCGCCTGGCTCACTGCGCGGTGACCCGGGTCGCGACCTGGTCCATGCGCGTGCCGTTCTTTTCGACCACCAGGATGCGCACCGGCAGGAAGCCGAGCTTCTCAGCCAGCCAGATTTCGGAGGAGCGGTCGTCCGGGTTGTTCTTGCGGCGCGCGAACTTGAGGGCTTCGAACTCGCCGGCGGACGTCTTCACCGTCTCGCGCCCGGCCGGCTCGTATACCGAGGTCGAGACCCCTTTCCCGTCGGTGATGCTCACGGGGATCGGTTCCGTGCCGAGTGGGCGAAACGCAAAACTGTAAGGGAACGAGAGCCCGTCCTGGATGTCCGGCGGAATCTGCTTCGTTTCCGAGGCGCCCTCTTTCGCCTGCAGCATGAGCGTCTTCGCCTGCCAGTCGAGCTTCGCGCGCGTCGCGTCGCGCCCGGTCCGCTTGTCCTCGAATTCCACGGGGCGCAGCCCCTCCGCCCCGATCGAGCCGTGGCTCGATCGCGCCGCGTCCCCGCGCCCCGCCAGCAGGCCTTTGCCCTTCAGCTGGGCGGACAGCCGGTACGACTTGCCGTCGTGCTCCAGCCGCTCGACCAGTTCGCCGATTGGGCTGCCGTTGTAGGTGAGTTCGTAGGCGATCTCGACCTTCTTCGCGGGCGCTGCCGCGGCGGAGGCCGCGATGCTAAGGCCGATCAGAAAAAGAATACTGGTGCGCATTTGCTTCCTTAACGCGGACGATCCCGCTTTCGATGACGAGCTTTCCTTCGAGCAGCCAGCGCAGCGCGCGCGGGTAGAGGAGGTGTTCCTGGCGCAGCACGCGCGCCGCAAGCCCTTCGGCCGTGTCGCCCGGCAGGACGGGAACCGCCGCCTGGGCGATGATCGGCCCATGGTCGAGCTCCGCGGTGACAAAGTGCGCCGTGCAGCCGTGAACCTTCACGCCCGCGGCCAGCGCCCGTTCATGCGTGTCGAGCCCGGTGAACGCCGGCAGCAGCGACGGATGGATGTTGACCAGCCGGCCCGCATGGCGCTCGACAAACCCGGGCGTGAGGATGCGCATGAACCCCGCCAGCGCCACCGCCACGGGCGCATGCCGCGCGACCTCGGCTGAAAGCGCGGCGTCGAAGGCTTCCCGCGTCGCGTACCCCCGGTGCCCGATCACCGCGGTCTTCACGCCGCGCGCCGCTGCGATGGCCAGGCCGGCGGCCTCCGGCTTGTTGCTTATGACGGCAGCAACCGGAAGGCCCGCGTCGAGGATCGCCTGCATATTGCTGCCGCGACCGGAAATGAGGATGACGATGGACATGGCGGGCCGCAGTTTACCAGCCCGGCACCACGGACCCCGGCCTTAGCGTATGCGCCAGAGGTACATGTCGTGACTGCGGCCGTCTATGTTCAGCTGCGACGACTCGTCCGGCGCCCAACCCGGGATGCCGAGGTCGTAGGCGACGATGCGCGACCCGGGACGCAGGCTCGAACGCAGCTTCGGGGCGAGCCGTGCGTTCAGTTCAGGGAACAGGAACAGGGTCACCACCGTGGCTTCAGAGAAATCGGTTTTGAAGAGGTCCTCCTGGCGAAAACTCACCCGCCCGGTGACGCCGGCGCTCTTAGCCCCGGCGACGGCCTCCGCGATGCGTTTCGGGTCGAGGTCGATGCCCACCCCGCGAGCGCCGAACCTTTGCGCGGCCGTGATGACGAACCGGCCGTCGCCGCAGCCCAGGTCGTAGACCACGTCCTGCGGCCCCACCTTCGCGAACGACAGCATTTCCTCTACTACGGCGTGGGGCGTTGACACATAGGGCGCGTCGAGCTTGATCCCGGCCGTCGAGCAGCCGGCCAGCAGCACGGCCGGCACCGACACCAGGAAATCGCGACGTTGCATCTCACTCCTCCGCGGCAGCGGGCCGGACCATGTCGCCGGCGCGCACCCATTTGTCGAAATCCGCAGCACTCACCAATCCCAGTCCCAGCGCCGCCTCGCGCAGGGTACCCCCATTGGCATGCGCATGCTTGGCGATCCTGGCAGCGCTGTCGTATCCGATGTGCGGCGCAAGGGCCGTCACCAGCATGAGCGATTTGTCGACCAGCTCCGCTATGCGCACGGGGTTGGGCTCGATTCCACGCACGCAGTGTTCCTCGAAACTGGCCATGCCGTCCGCGAGCAACCGCACGCTCTGCAGGAAATTGTGGATCAGCATCGGCTTGAACACGTTCAGTTCGAAATTGCCGGAGGCACCCCCGATGTTCACCGCCACGTCGTTGCCGAGCACCTGCACGCACAGCATCGTAAGGGCCTCGCATTGGGTCGGGTTGACCTTGCCGGGCATGATCGAGCTGCCGGGCTCGTTTTCCGGGATCGACAGTTCGCCCAGGCCCGAGCGCGGCCCGGAGGCGAGCCAGCGGACGTCGTTGGCGATCTTCATGAGCGCGCCGGCCAGCGTCTTCAGCGCACCGTGCGAGAACAGGAGCGCCTCGTGTCCCGCAAGCGCGGCGAACTTGTTCGGGGCGGTGACGAAAGGCAGGCCCGTCCGCGCAGCGATCGCGGCCGCGATCCTTTCGCCAAACCCCAAGGTGGAATTGAGGCCCGTGCCGACCGCCGTCCCGCCGGCCGCCAATTCGCACAGGCCGGGCAGCGTCGCCCGGATCGCGCGCGCGGACGACTCCAACTGCGCGACGTAGCCGGAGAACTCCTGGCCGAGCGTCAGCGGCGTGGCGTCCTGCAGGTGGGTGCGGCCGATCTTGACGATCGTTGCGAACGCATCGCGCTTTTGCGCGAGCGTCGCGATCAGCCGCTCGAGCGCGGGCAGCAGGTCGGCCTGGATCGCCAATACCGCCGCGACGTGCATCGCCGTCGGAAACACGTCGTTGGAAGACTGGCCGAGGTTGACCTCGTCGTTCGGGTGCACGAGCCGGCGCGCACCGCGCTCGCCGCCGAGCAGTTCCGAGGCGCGATTGGCGATCACTTCGTTGACGTTCATGTTGCTCTGCGTGCCGGACCCCGTCTGCCAGACCGAAAGGGGGAACTCCGCGTCATGCGTTCCGGCGAGCACCTCGTCCGCCGCCGCGCGGATTGCGTCCGCCTTGGCCGGCTCGAGCAGTCCGCCGGAGAGATTCACTCCTGCGGCAGCCCCCTTGACCATTGCGAGTGCGTGAACCACGGCGCGCGGCATCCGCTCGGAGGAGATGCGGAAAAAGCGCAGGCTGCGCTCGGTCTGCGCACCCCATAGCCTCTCCGCCGGAACCTCGATCGGCCCGAACGAATCCGTCTCGGTGCGCGTGCGGTTCATGCCGCGCTGCGGCCCACCGCTACTGCTTCTGCAGCAGGGAGCGCAGCATCCAGGCGTTCTTCTCGTGGATTTGCATGCGCTGCGTAAGCAGATCCAGCGTCGGCTCGTCGCTCGCCTTGTCGGCGACCGGCAGGACCGAGCGCGCCGTGCGCACGATCGCCTCCTGGCCCTCGATCAGCAGCTCGATCATCTTCGTGGCCTTCGGAACGCCCTCGGTTTCCTTGATCGAGGCGAGCTTCTGGTATTGCGCGTAGGTGCCCGGGGCGTAATGCCCCAGGGACCGGATCCGCTCCGCGATCACGTCGATCGCGTTCCAGGCTTCCGTGTACTGCTCCATGAAGAGTATGTGCAGCGTCTGGAACATCGGGCCCTCGACATTCCAGTGGAAATTATGTGTCTTGAGGTAAACCGTGTAGGTGTCCGCAAGCAGCTTGGACAGGCCTTGCGCGATCTTCGCGCGGTCCTTTTCGCTGATGCCGGTATTCATCTGCGCCTTTGCCATGTCAATCTCCTGTTGTCCGAGTGGCCACAGTCTACCCAACGAGCGCCCCGCCGCCAGAAAACGTTTTCATCGCCCCTATCGCGCGGCGCTATCGCCTCAGGCCTGCAACGTCCCCATCCGGCCCTCGAAGTAGTCGCGCTCGGCCTGGCGCACCGCCTCGACCGAGTCGAGCACGAAAGGCCCGTGGAAGATGAGCGGCTTGTCCGCGGGCGCGCCGCCCAGCACGAACACATCGGCGCTATGCGCCTCGATTGCCAGGTGCGATTCGCCGCTTGCTAGCAATACCAGCTGTCCGGTTGCTGCGGAGAGTCCGTTCACCGTGGCGTCCCCGGCGGCCACGTAAACGGCCATCTCGAACTCCGCCGGAACGTCCAGTTCGAGTCGCGCCGATTTTCCGAAAGCGGCATGCGCAAGAACCGTGGGTGAGGAAATGGTTGCCGGGCTGGTCGCCCCCCCGAGCGTGCCGCCGACGACCCTCACCCGGGCGCCGTCCTTCTCGAAAACCGGCAGCGCATCCGCATCGAAGTGCTGGTACAGCGGCTCTCGCCGCTTCTGCGTCCGGGGCAGGCTCGTCCAGAGTTGCAGGCCATGCAACATGCCCGGCGACGGGCGCTCGGCGTGCACGATGCCGCGCCCGGCGGTCATCCACTGCACCCCACCGCCGCCGACCAGGCCTTCGTGGCCGGCCGAGTCGCGATGGTTCATGCCTCCGGCGAAGAGATAGGTGACCGTTTCGATGCCTGCGTGAGGGTGCGGAGCGGTACCCGCGTCACCTTGGGGTACGTCGAGCGGCCCGAAATGGTCGAGGAACACCCAGGGGCCGACCGATCGCATGGCCGCAGCAGGCAGAGCCCGCCGCACGCGCAGCGTGTCGGTGACCGCGGCCCAGTGCGAGTCAAGTACCCTGGCGTTCATGGGCACGCCCTCAAGCGAGGTCGAAAAGAAGCACTTCGGCGTCGGCGCCCTGCCCGAGCACGACCTCGGCCACGTTTGAAACCTTGAGCGCGTCGCCCGCTTCGAGGGGCGTCCCGTTGACGGTCACCTTGCCGCGCGCAACGTGCACATAGGCGCGCCGTCCATCGGCGAGTTTGTGCGCCGCCTTTTCCGCGCCATCGATCAGCGCCGCGTAGAGGCTCGCGTCCTGGTGGATCTTGACCGAGCCTTCGCGCGCGTCGGGCGAGGCGATCAGGCGCAGGCGCCCGCGCTTGGCCGCCGCGTCGAAATGCTTCTGCTCGTAGCCGGGCGCGATGCCGCGCACGCCGGGCTCGATCCAGATCTGCAGGAAGTGGGTCACGGACTTGGCGTGGTTGAACTCGCTGTGCCGCACCCCGCTGCCCGCGCTCATTCTCTGCACGTCGCCCGGGACGATGGTGGAGCCGTTGCCCATCGAATCCTTGTGCGCGAGTTCGCCCTCGAGGACGTAACTGATGATCTCCATGTCGCGGTGCCCGTGGGTGCCGAAGCCGGTGTCCGGGTTTATACGGTCCTCGTTGATCACACGCAGCGCCCCGAACCCCATGTGCTCCGGGTCGTGGTAGTCCGCGAATGAAAAGGTGTGGAAGGAGCGCAGCCAGCCGTGGTCTGCGTAGCCGCGTTCACTGCTCTTGCGAACTTCCTGCATGAGATTTCCTCCAATCTGTTAGTTCAGTGTCACTGAACCTTATGCAACCAGTGTAGGGTTGCCAGTACCGGAATAAAAGCGGAAACTTCTGAACAATAGGTTCAATTTTTTTGACTTATGCCCCTTAAGGTCTCCCTCGACGCCCTGACGGCCCTCGACGCGATCGAGCGCAAAGGCAGCTTTGCCGCCGCCGCGGCCGAATTACACC
>JANNWA010000404.1:0-8737 GCA_031408275.1 Pseudomonadota bacterium | reverse complement strand
CGGGATCGCGCTGATCTGCGCCCACACGGCGCGCTGCAGTGGCGACCCGGTGCGCTCGAGCGGCAAGTCGAAGGGCGCGTCCGGATCGTCGCGGTAGCGTTCGATCTGGCGGGCAGCGCGCTCGGCCAGCGCCCCCTGCGGCGCGAGCACGGGCGTGGACCGCGGCAGGAACGTGATCGCCGTCAGCACATCACCTGCCACGCGAACGCCCACGTGCATGGCGGGAAATTCGACTACTGCAGCGTACGAGCTCATGCCGCCAGCGCCTCGATCCTGGCGAGCAGGTCGTCCGGCACGTCGATCCCGGCGGCCGTCTTCTTTTGCGAGGCAAATCGCTTTGAGCCCGGCAGACGCACCTCCGGATCGGCAAGCATCGCCGCAATGAGGGATTCGACGCGCTCGAAGTAGCGCTCGCGCCCGGCAAGCGCGCCGGGATCGACGGCAAGGAACAACTGGCCGATGCGCGGCTTGTTGCCCTGCTCGGAGAAAAACGAATCCGCCTCGCGCCCGAACGCGGAGCCCGTCAGCGCCGAGCAGAACAACTCGAACATCAGCGCGAGCATCGAGCCCTTAGCTCCGCCAATCGGGTAGAGGCTGCCGTGCTCAAGCGCCTCCTTCGGGTCGGTCGTCGGCTTGCCGTGGCGGTCCATGGCCCAGCCATCGGGAATCTTCTCGCCCTTCTGCATGGCGAGCATGATCTTGCCGCGCACCACCGTGGTCAGCGCGAGGTCGATCACCAGCGGATCCGCATCCTTTCGCGGGAACACCGCCGCCACCGGGTTGGTGCCGAACAGGGCCTGCGTCCCGCCCCACGCCGGAATCGCCGCGGGGGAATTGGTGAATGCGATCCCCACCAGCCCCTCGCTTGCGACGTCGAGGAGGTGGATGCCGAGCACGCCCATGTGCGCGCTGTTGGTGATGCCTGCAAGGCCGATGCCGTTTTCCTTTGCGCGCGCAATCGCCTCACGGAGCGCCATCGCGCAGGACTCATACGGCAGCGCGTCGCCATTGTCGACGAGGCACACGGCCGCCTTGTCTGCCGCCAGGCGCGGCGAGGCGGTCCCGTCCGCGCGACCCGTCCTCAGCATCGACGCATAAACAGGAACGCGCGACATGCCGTGGGTGGGCAGGCCCTGCTCTTCGGCCCGCACCAGGTGGCGGGCGGCGGCCTCTGCCATCGCGGCGTGCGCACCCGCGCGCTCGAGCGCGCGGGCGGCCAGGGCCTGCAGTTCCGCAGACGTTTTCCTCATGGCGGAATTCTACCCGCGCCGCAACGCTCGACGGCTAGAATAGCCGCCGCCACCGAGGAGGATTCAGCATGGGCAAGATGATTGAACTCACCGCAGCCGACGGGCACAAGCTCGCCGCCTACAGTGCCGAGCCTGCGGGCAAGCCCCGCGGCGCCGTGGTCGTGATCCAGGAGATCTTCGGCGTCAACAGCCACATCCAGTCGGTAGCCGACGGCTACGCGGCCGACGGCTACCTCGCGATCGCGCCGGCCATGTACGACCGCTTGCAGCGCGGGTACGACACGGGCTATACCCAGCCCGAGATCCAGGCGGGCCTGGCCATCATGCAGAAGCTCGACTGGAAGCAGGTCATGCTGGACGTCGATGCCGCGGTCAACGAAGCGAAGGCGGCAGGCAAGGTCGGGATCGTCGGGTACTGCTGGGGCGGCACCGTGGCCTGGGTTGCGGCGGCGCGCACTGCGGGGCTCGCCTGCGCCGCGCCCTATTACGGCGGCGGCATCCCCGGCTTCGCGGACGAAGGCCCCAAAGTCCCGATGATGTGCAACTTCGGGGAGCAGGACCAGTCACCCACGCCCGAGCAGGCAAGGGCCGCAGTGGCCAAGCATCCAGCCATCGTCGCGAATTTCTATCCGGCCGGCCACGGCTTCAACTGCGACCAGCGCGGCTCCTACAATGCGGACGCGTCCAAGCTGGCGCGCACCCGCACGCTCGAGTTCTTCCGAAATAACATTGGATGATTTCATACGTATATGTACCGGTACTGGTACATTAACCACTCGGAGATCGGCTTCCATAGCCGTTCTGCGTAAGCCAATTCTATACTTTCAAGCCGCGTCGCGCAGCAGCGTCTGCCCCGGTTTCACGCGCGTGAACGCCACCGGCTTCATCGCAATCCCGAGCTTGCCGGCCGCATCCATGGTCACGCTGGTATAGGCCGAAGTCTCGAGCGGCCCCGCCTCGGGGAAGTCGGTGCGAAAATGCGCGCCGCGCGAATCCTCGCGCGCCAGGGCGGCCCGCGTGATCACTCGGCTCGCCTCCACGAGGCTCTTCAGGTTCATCCAGTCGTGCCACGACAGGTTGTACCCGCGCTGGTGGTCGGAGAGCGTGTAGGCGTCCAGCTCCGCTTCGATGCCGTCCAGTGCGGACAACGCCTCAGCCATCGGCGCCTTGTCGCGGATGATGCCGACCTTGTCCCACATCAGGTCGAACAGCCCTTCGCGCAGCGGCTCGAGGCTGCCGTGCGAGGCGCCCTTGGCGCGCAGCGGCCGTTCGCAGCGCGAGACCGCTGCGTCGATGGAAGCCTTGTCCGGCTCCCGAAAGCCACGCTCTTCCTTCAGCCACGCGGCCATGGATTCGCCGGCCACGCCGCCGAACACCGTCGAATTCGCCACGCCGTTGCCGCCGAGGCGGTTGGCGCCGTGTACACCGCCCGAATCCTCGCCAGCCGTGAACAGGCCCGGCAGCGCCGTCGTGCAGTCGAGGCCGAACTCCACGCCGCCCATCATGTAGTGCGCGGTGGGCACGACCTCCACCAGGCCGCCTGCGAGGTCGAACCCGGAGTCCGCGCAGCGCTCCACCATGCCCTTGAACATCTTGGTGACGTTGGCGGGCCCCAGGTGCGCCATCGAAATGTAGAGCCCGCCATGCGGCGTGGTGCGGCCGGCGCGGATCTCGCTGTACATGGCGCGGGACACGATGTCGCGAGTGGCGCGCTCGAGCTTGGGATCGTACTTGTGCATGAACCGCTCGCGGTTGCCGTCGAGCAGGTAACCGCCCGCGCCGCGCAGGCCTTCCTCGATCACCGTCCCGGTCATGCGGGTGTGCGCGCCCGCAAGGAGCCCGGTGGGATGGAACTGCACCATCTCCATGTCCCGCAGGGCGAGGCCGGCGCGCAGGGCCATGCCGAGGCCGTCGCAACTCTTGTCCCCGGAGGGCGTGTGGTACTTGTACATCGTCGGGCCGCCGCCGGTGGCGAGAAGCACGGCCTTGGCTTTCACGAACACGTACTCGCCTGTGCGCATGTCGATCATCAGCACGCCGGCCAAGGCATCCCCCGAGGCGGTCTTGACCAGCTCGACCGCGCGATGCTCTTCGAGCCGGTTGATCTTCCTCGCCCAGACCTGCTCGGCCAGCCGGTTGATGATCTCGATGCCGGTCAGGTCGCCCTTGTGCACGGTGCGGTCGAACGTCTGGCCGGCGAAGGCTTTCTGGTGGACCGTGCCGTCCGGGTTGCGGTCGAAGAAGCATCCGAGTTCGTTCTCGAGTTCGTGGATGCGCTCCACCGCCAGCGTGACCAGCTTCCAGGCGAGTTCCTGGTCGGGCAGCCACTTGCCGCCCTCGATCGTGTCCATGAAATGGCGCTCGACCGAATCGCCCGCGGCCAACGCAACGTTGTAACCCCCCTGGACCATGCGCGTGCAGCCGCATTTTCCCAGCAGCCCCTTGACCCCGACCGTGATCGACAGGGCGGGATTCGCCTGGTGGGCGTGCAGCGCGGCGAAGAGTCCCGCGCCGCCGGAGCCGAGGATCAGGATGTCGGTGGAGAGTTCACGCATCGGGTAGAAGCCTTCTAGGCGGGGGCGGCTGGCGCGGCACGCCGGCGCAGGACCTGCATGACCAGTGCGAGGACCACCCCGCCGAAGCCGATCAGGTCGGCAATCGCCGACGGGTAGACGAGCGCGAAACCGGCCACGATGAACAGGGCCCGCTCGATGAAGTTGGTCTTGATCAGCGCCCAGCCCTGGAACCCCGCGGCCAAGGCAGCGATCCCCACGGTCGCAGTGATCGTGACTTCCGCGATCGCCCACCAGTTGGCCGCGGCAAGCGCCTTGGTCGAGCCCATGAGCAGGAGGCCCAGGCCGCTCGGGTCGAGCACGAACATGAACGGCACGAGAAATGCGGGCGTGGTGTACTTCCAGCACTGCAGCGTGGTCTTGTATGGGTCCCCGCCGGTGATCGCCGCCGCGGCGAAGGGCGACAGCGCGGTCGGCGGCGACACTTCCGAGAGCACCGCGTAATAGAAGATGAACATGTGCGCCGCGTACTCGGGCACCTTGAGCGCGATCAGGGCCGGCGCCGCGATCACGGCGCAGATGATGTAGGAGGCCGTCACCGGCACCGCCAACCCCACGATCCAGACAATGAGCGCGGTGTAAATCGCGGTCAACAGAAGCGAGTTGCCGGCGTAGGCGAGCACGATGGAGCTGAACTTGAGCCCGAGGCCCGTCAGCGTCACGACGCCGACGATGAGCCCCGCGCCCGCGCAGGTCGCCGCCACGTTGAGCACGGCGCGCGAACCGCCGTCGAGCGCCTTGACCAGGCCCGACTCGGCGATGCCGCGCCACGGCGAGATCTTTCCCTGGAAGATGTCGTAGGAAAGCAGCGTCGTGTCGCGCCGTAGGAAGCTGGTGGCCAGCGCCACAATCGTCGCCCAGAACACCGACAGCTCGGGCGAGAAGCCCATCATCATGAAAGCGACGATCGAGACCAGCGAAAGGAAATGGAACCAGTACTTCTTCGCCAGGCTCCAGGCCGACTCGACCTGCTCGAACACCACGTCTTTCATGCCGAACTTGCGCACGTCGATCTCGACCATGATGAACAGCGCCATGTAGTACAGGCAGGTGGGAATCACTGCCATCAGGATCACGTCGAGGTACGAAATCTTGAGGAACTCGGCGATCAGGAAGGCCGCTGCGCCCAGCACCGGCGGGGAGATGATCGCGCCCAGGCCGCCCGCGGCGAGCAGGCCGCCCGCTTCCTCCTTGTTGTAGCCGACCTTGGCGAGCATTGGCGCGGCCACCGCGCCCAGCGTCACGGTCGTCGCCACCCCGGACCCGGAAGGGCCGCCGAGCAGGAAGGAGGCGAGCGTCACCGTGCGCCCGGCGCTGGAGGGCTTGCCGCCCATCGCCGAGAAGGAGAAATCGATGAAGAACTTGCCCGCGCCCGAGAACTGCAGGAACGCCCCGTAGAGGGTGAACAGGATGATCAATGTCGAGGACACGTTGATCGCGGTGCCGAAAATGCCTTCGAGGGTCATGTACATGTGGCCGATCAGGCGCGGCACCTCGTAACCCTTGTGGGTCCAGGGCGCGGGCAGGTAAGCCCCGAAGAACGCATACGCGAGAAAGCACCCGGTGATGAACGGCAGGATCCATCCCGTGGTGCGCCGCATCGCCTCGAGCACCAGCAGCACCAGCAGCACGCCGAAGGCGATGTCCCAGTCGTTCGGCACGATCGAGCGGTCGAAGAACTCATCGCCGCCGGCGATCAGGTAGGCCGCGGTCGCGATGCCCGCCAGCGCGAGCAGCCAATCCCACCACATGACGCGGTGGCGGAAGCGCCGCGCGACCGGAAAAATCAGGAACGACAGGAACAGCACGAAGGCGACGTGGATCGCGCGCAGGTGCTCGGGGCGCACGATGGCGTAGGCGGTATAGAGGTGGAACAGCGACATCGCCACCGCCACTGTCGTCACGAAGGCGGCGAGCCCGCCGACGAGCTTGTTCTGGATGCCCTCCTCGCGCTCGATCATTTCCTCTGCGCGCGCGAGCGCGGCCTCGCTGACCTCCTTGGAGGGCTGGTGCAGCCTCGTGATCTCTTCGCTCATCTCTTTGTCCCGAGAATGAAAAGCCCCGCCAGAAGCCTGGACGGGGTCCGGGGTCCGGGGTCGGGGGTCCGGCGTCCGGTCCGCGCGACCGGCTACTTCTTCGCGGCCTTGTCCGCCTTCTTGGCACCCTTGTCGGCGGCGGCACCCGTTCCCATCACGTTGATGCCCTGCTCGGAGAAATACTTGAGCGCCGCCGGATGCCAGGGGATCGACGAATTCGCGGCGCGCTGGTTCTCGGGCTTGATGTTCACCGCCTCGGCGTGCACGCGCACCAGGTCGACGCGATGCTCCCAGAGGGTCTTGATGATCGTGTACGCGGTCTTATCGTCCATGTTCGCGTGCACGGTAAGCAGGTTGGTCACCGTTGCCGCCTGGTTGTCGGCGGTCATGCCGTTATACATCCGCTGCGGGATCACGTCCTTCACGTAGATGTTGCCGTACTTCTTCTCCATCTCCGGCACCAGGTGGGCGATGTCGATCATCCTGATCTTCACCCCGGGCGTGTTGGCGAGATCCGTCACCGCCCCCGTCGGCAGACCGCCGACCCAGAAGAACGCGTCGATCTTGCGGTCCTTGAGCGCGTTGACGGACTCCGCGACGCCGAGCCTTTCCCTGCGCATGTCCTTGTCCTTGTCGAGGCCTGCCGCTTCGATGACACGGAATCCAAACACCTCGGTCGCGCTGCCGCCCGAGCCGGTGGACACGCGCTTGCCCTTCAGGTCCGTTATCTTCGTGACGCCGGTGCCTTCGATCGACACCACGTGCATGCGGTTCGGGTAAAGCACCGCGATCGTGCGCACGGGAATCGGCTTGCCGGCGAATTTGTCCTCGCCCTTGAGCGCATCGATCGCCGCGTCGGCCTGCGTGAACGCGATGTAGGGCTTGCCGGTGCCGATGAGCTGCATGTTCGCAACCGAGCCGCCGGTGACTTCGGCCGTGGCCTGCATGCCGGGCACCTTGGACAGCACCGCGGCCAAGCCGCCGCCGAGCGGGTAGTACACCCCGCCGGTGCCGCCGGTGGCGATCGAAATGTTCTGCGCGAACGACACGCCGGAAAAAGCGGTTCCTGCCGCCAAGGCAGCCAGTGCGATGAGTGATTTCAATCAACCCTCCTATAGGTTTGGCCGCGGGTTTCCATGCTCCCGAAGCGTGCGCGGCATTCTACCGGAATACGCTTCCGCGACCGGGGTTCGGGGTCGAAAGCCGGGCAGGTCAGCGCAGCCGATCCGCTCCGACGGTTGAAGAAAAGCACGATCGGTCGTAGCATCGCGGCCTCGATGGCCACCTTACCCAAGTCGGAGCGAACCAAGGCGCGCGTCCTGCGCGAAGCGTTGGCGCTGGCGGGCAGCGTCGGGTTTTCGGGCCTTACTTTCGGCACGCTGGCCGAGCAGGCCGGGATCTCCAAGAGCGGCCTGTTTGCCCACTTCGAGTCCAAGGAGGACCTGCAGATCCAGACCCTCCACCTGGCCGAGGACATGTTCGTCGACCGGGTGCTGCGCCCAGCAGTGCAGGAGGAGCGCGGCGCACCCCGCATCCGGCGCCTGTTCGACGGATGGATGGACTGGATCCAGTCCGGCGCGGAACCGCGCGGGGACATCCTGACTTCAGCTGCGTTCGAATTCGACGACGCGCCCGACGGCCCGATGCGCGCGGCGGTGGTGGCGGGCCACGGCAAGATGCAGGGCACCATCGAGCGTCTCGCGCGCCAGGCTGTCGAGGCTGGTCAGTTCAACAGGAAGCTGGACCCGGCACAGTTCGCGTTCGAGTTCCTCGGCGTAGTGCATGCCCACCACCATGCACGGCGCCTGCTGCGCACCGACCAGCATGCGCGCCGCGCCAGGGCCGCCTTCGAGCGCCTGCTCGCCACCTGCATGGCCTGACCCGCACATGATCCTGAGCCCGCAGCAGCGCATCACCGACTACACCGCCCGCGGCTGGTGGGGGACGCGGCGCATCCACGACTGGTTCGACGATGCGCTCCGCGCGCGCCCGGAAGCGCCCGCGCTGGTCGACGCGCCGAACCGCGAAGAATTCATCTCCGGCGCGCCCCGTCGCCTGACCTGGCGCGAACTTGCCGGGGAATCCGACATGTACGCGACAGCGTTGCTCGAGCTCGGCCTCGGGAGCGACGACATCGTCTGCGTGCAGCTGCCCAATTGCGTCGAACTGCCGGCGATCTATCTCGCGTGCGCGAGGCTCGGCATCGTGGTCACCCCGGTGCCGGTCCAGTATCGCGAGCACGAGCTCGAGCACATCCTCGGCATCACCCAGCCGCGGGCCGTCGTCACGGCAGCGCGGATCCTGCACCATGGCCACGCGGCGATGATGCGCGCACTCGCCGCGCGGCACCCAAGCGTGCGCAGCGTGCTCGCGATCGACGCGCTGCCCCGCTGGGAGGCCGACCCGGAACGCATCGCGCGGCACGAGCGCGAACACCGGGTGGACGCGAACGACGTATTCACCGTCTGCTGGACCTCGGGCACCGAAGGCGTGCCCAAGGGCGTGCCGCGCAGCCACAACGAGTGGCTCGCCATCCCCGAGAACATCATCCTCTCAGGCGGACTAACGCCCGGCTGCCACCTGCTGAACGCGTTCCCGCTGGTCAACATGGCAGGCATCGCCGGGCAGTTCCTGCCCTGGCTCCTGACCGGCGCGAAGCTCGTCATGCACCACCCCTTCAGCCTGCCGGTGTTCCTCGCGCAGCTGAAGGACGAGGCCATCGACTACACGGTGGCCGCGCCCGCCATCCTCGTGACGCTCGCGCAGAACCCGGAACTCATGGCGGGGCTCGAGGGTTCGCGCCTGCGCGCCATCGGCTCCGGTGGGGGCGCGCTGGCCGAGTGGACCGTGCGGGTCTTTACGGAGCGCTACGGCATCG
>JANNWA010000403.1:0-1592 GCA_031408275.1 Pseudomonadota bacterium | reverse complement strand
CATGCGACCTGCAGCGCGGCCTGGTACGGCTTGGGCAGCTCGTTCCACTTCTTCTCGTTGACGAGCGCGTGCACCATCGGGCCGCCTTCCCAGTAGCCGGGGTAGTAGTAGAACTTTGCGACCTTGTTGAACCCCAGCTTTTCGTCGTCGTACGGTCCCACCCACTCCGCCGCGTCGATCGTTCCCTTCTCCAGGGCCGGGTAAATGTCGGGCGCGCCCAGTTGCTGCGGCACCACGCCCAGCTTGGCGAGGATCAGGCCCGTCATGCCCCCGATGCGCATCTTGAGGCCCTTGAGGTCGGCAACGCTCTTGATCTCCTTGCGGTACCAGCCGCCCATCTGGCAGCCGGTATTGCCCGCCACCATGGAGATGCAGCCGTACTCCTTGAACAGCGGCGCCATGGCCTCCGAACCTCCGCCGAAATACCACCAGGCATTCTGCTGGCGGGCATTGCCGCCGAAAGCGACCGCGGTGCCGAACGAGAACGCCGGATCCTTGCCGAAGTAGTAGTACGGCGCGGTATGGCCGATCTCCACCGTCCCGGCCTGCACGGCATCCAGGACCTGCAGGGCCGGCACGATCTCCCCGGCGGCGAACACCCGGATCTGGAACTTGCCGTCGGTGATCTCCGCGACCCGCTTGCCGATGAGTTCGGCGCCGCCGAACAGCGTATCCAGGCTCTTTGGCCAACTGGCGGCCATGCGCCACGTAACGGTGGGCAGTCCGGCGGGCGCCTGCGCGTTTGCGATACCCGGCGCGGCAACTGCCGAGCCCGCAGCCAGTCCCAGGCCGGCCTTCTTCAGAAATGAGCGACGTTTCACAGAGATCTCCTCAATTGGTTGGCTTTTCGTCCCGGCATGTTCTGTCCACCGCACCGCGGTACACCCCGCCGGAATCCGCAAGCATTCTGCACGAATGGCTGCGAAACAGCCATCCCGTGCGAATGTGCACCGCCGCATCCCCCCGCAGGGCGTTTCCGGCAGCACTGGCCCGGCCAGCCTGCCACTCCGGATTCTGTGACTTTCCTACCGCGATTGCGCCAGCTGGAGCCGGTTCCGGGGCAGTTTCTATGCTTCTTTTGGCATAACATCGAGGCGTGCGACGATGCCTTCGAGCGCACCCGACGGCGCCGGGTAACGCGCCATCACAAGCGGGTCATGGCCCGGGATGATGTGCTCAGGGGATGCCGCCAGCGCGCGCAGCCGGGCGTAGCCCTCGACCATCTCGGCCACCGACCAGATGATGGGGAAGGGGCGCACCGCCTCCATGTTGGCGTAGAAGTGGGACGCGTCGCTCGCCAGCACCACCCAGCCCCGCCGGGTCATGACCCGCACCGCCTGGATGCCCATGGTGTGGCCGCCGATGAGGTGAACCGAGACGCCGGGGGCGATCTCCGCGTCGCCCGCGTGAAAGCGCACGCGCCCGGCGTACACGCGGCGGACCATGGCGACCACGTCCTCCTCTTCGTAAGCGCCGCGAAAGCACTCGTGGCACATGTACCGCCCGGTGGCGTAGTTCAGCTCCCGGTCCTGGATGTGCAGGGTCGCGCCCGGGAACAGGTCCAGGTTGCCGGCGTGGTCGTAGTGCAGGTG
>JANNWA010000402.1:0-2916 GCA_031408275.1 Pseudomonadota bacterium | reverse complement strand
CAAGGCGGAGCTGCGCCAGGACGAAACCCTCATCTTCGGCGAGCGCATCAAGCTCAACCAGGAATTCGACCGCATCGACGCCGACGGCGGTGTGCGCATGGAGCAGGGCGCGGACCGGTTTTCCGGCACGCGGCTGAAGCTGGATACCGCCAATCAAACCGGCGTGGTGGATGACTCGAGGTTCAGCCTCGGCGGTGGCGACAAGCCCGGCCGCGGCACGGCCGAGCGCCTGGAACTCCTCGGCAAGGGCCGCTACCTGGCCCGCAACGGGACCTTCACCACCTGCGATGCCGGCAGGGAGGACTGGGTCGTCGAAGGCCGCGAGATCGACCTCAATTACGACACGCAGGTCGGCACGGCGCGCAACGGCACGCTGCGCTTCCTGGACACCCCGATCGCCGTCCTGCCATGGATGGATTTCTCGCTGGACCGGAGCCGCAAGAGCGGGTTCCTTTCGCCGGGATACGTGCAATCGACGCGCAGCGGCCTCGAGTTGATGTTTCCTTATTACTGGAACATCTCGCCCGAAAAAGACGCGACGATCACCCCGCGGTACCTGAGCAAGCGCGGCATGCAACTGCAGGGCGAGTACCGGTACCTGGACCCGAAATACAGCGGCACCGCCAACCTCGAGTTCCTGCCCGACGACAACACCTTCGGGGCCACCCGCTGGGGCGGCTCGCTCTACCACCAGCAGGTGTTCGCGCCCAACCTGTTCGGCCGGCTCGACCTGAACGCCGTCTCCGACAGCCGCTATTTCGTCGACCTCTTCTCCAGGGTCCGGCAGACCTCGCAGGGGATCATCCAGCGCGAGCAGTTCCTGCAGTACAACGGCTCGAACTTCTGGGTGCAGCAGCGCATCCAGCGCTTCCAGACCCTGCAGGACCCGCGCTCGCCGATCACCGCCCCCTACAACCGCGCCATGCAGCTCAATGCCGCGACCTGGAAGAACCAGATCGGCGAGAAGGCCGATTTCGCGATGCCGCTCGAGTACGTGCGCTTCTCGCATGCGTCAAATGTGGAGGGCACCCGCATCAGCGCGAATCCGACGATCACCGCGCCTTACCTCACGCCCGGGTACTTCATTACCCCGAAGGCCGGGGCGCGCCTCGTAAACTACGGGCTCGACCAGGTCGCCGCCGGCCAGCCCACGCGCCAGTCGGTCGCCATTCCCTGGCTCAGCCTGGACAGCGGGCTGGTGTTCGACCGGTCGGCCAGGATCGCCGAACGCGACTTCACCCAGACCCTGGAGCCGCGCCTCTATTACGTCCGAGCGCCCTATCGCAACCAGGACAAAGTGCCGGTATTCGATACGGGTCTCGCCGACTTCAACTTCGCAAGCATCTTCAGCGAGAACCGCTTTGCGGGCGGCGACCGGTTCGGGGACGCCAACCAACTGACCGTGGCGGCGACATCGCGGTTGCTCTTCCCGAGCGGGCAGGAGTTCGTCCGCGGGACGATCGGCCAGCGCTTTTCCTTCAGCGACCAGCGGGTCAGCCTCACCCCGGGCGCGCCGCCGCAGACGTCGGGGAGCTCGAACCTGCTTGCTTCGGTGGGGGCGCGCATGGCGCGCGACTGGAACTTCGACACCGCGGTGCAGTACAACCCGCGGGACCGCCGCAACGACCGTTCGAGCGCCAACCTGCGCTTCGCGCCCGAATTCGCGAAATTCGTCAACCTCGGTTATCGCTACAACCGCGATTCGGCCAACCCGATCAACCAGGTCGACGTGTCCGGGCAATGGCCGGTGAGCCCGGGCTGGTTCGCCATCGGCCGGTACAACTATTCCATGTACGACGGCAAGCTGCTCGAAGGCGTGGCCGGCCTCGAATACAATGGCGGTTGCTGGGTCGTGCGATTCATCGCCCATCGCACGCAGGTGGCCACGCAGGTCGCGAGCACCGAGTTCTTCGTGCAGCTCGAACTGAACGGTTTCGCGCAGATCGGCTCCGACCCGTTCGACATGCTCAAGCGCGCGATTCCGGGATACACCGCTACCAACACCCGCAGCGACCAGCCGATGCCGGCCAGCCTGCAGCGAAAACTCCCCTTTGACCAGGTATTCTGATTCGATGATGAAGCGTTTGCTGGTGGCGTGTGCGGCGGCGAGTGCCGCGATCTTATTTGCCGGGCCCGCCGGGGCCCAGCGGGTGAAGCTTGTCGACCGGATCGTGGCGGTGGTCAATTCCGAAGTCGTCACCAGCTCCGAGCTGGCCGAGCGCGTTCTTGTCGCCGAGCGCCAGCTCAAGCGGCAGAACACGGCGATGCCCGAGCCGCGGGTGCTCGAGCGCCAGGTGCTCGACCGGGTCGTCCTCGAGAAGGCGCAGCTGCAGCTGGCGAAGGAGACCGGCCTGCGGGTCGACGAGGTGCAGCTCGACCGCACGCTTTCCCGGATCGCGGAAAACAACAAAATGACCCTGGCAGCCTTCCGCCAGGCGCTGGAGCGCGACGGCGTCCAGTTCGACCGGTTTCGCGACGAGATCCGCAGCGAGATCATGCTCACCCGCCTGAAGGAACGGGAAGTGGACGACAAGATCCAGATCAGCGACAGCGAGATCGACCTCTACATGGCGGAGAACGCGGGTCCCGGCGCGTCCCTTGGGGATGTCGAGTACAACATCGCGCATGTGCTGATCCGCCTGCCCGAACAGGCCAGCCCGGAGACCATCCAGGCGTCGCGCGCTCGCGCCCAGAACGTGATCGCGGAAGCGAAGGCGGGGGCCGATTTCGCGAAGCTCGCGGCGAGTTACTCGAACGCCCCGGACGCCCTCGCCGGCGGGCAGATGGGCTGGCGCTCGCACGACCGGCTGCCGGAACTCTTTTCCGGGGCGCTGAAGGACCTGCGCCCCGGGGGCGTTTCCGAGGTGCTGCGCAGTCCCGCCGGGTTCCACGTGCTCAAGCTCCTTGATCGCCGCG
>JANNWA010000401.1:0-8836 GCA_031408275.1 Pseudomonadota bacterium | reverse complement strand
CGGCGACGAGCGCGCCCAGCCGCACCGCGAGATTCGCAAGCGATCCGTGCGCGAGCGGCGGCTCGCCGCGCCCGCCCGCGGACAGCGGCGCGATGCGCAATGTGCGCAGGCGGTCCATCACGTCTTCTTCGCTGAACGGGTAGCGCAGCAGCGCGATGTCGGGCAGGGCCTCTACGTACTTGCCGCCGTCGCCCAGCATCACCAGCGTGCCGAAGCGGGGGTCGAACCGCGCGCCGACGACGAACTCGTGCAGCGCGGGTCGCATCGCGGCGACGATGACGGCGCCGTCGGCCACCTTCATGGCGGCAAGCTTGGCCGCGATCCCTTCGAAAGCGGCGGCGGTGTCCGCGGCCGTCCGGCGATTGAGGAGCACCAGGCCGTGTTCGGACTTGTGCGGGATGTCGGCCGAGCACGCCTTGACCGCCACTGGCGCGCCGAGTTCATGGAATGCGGCAAGCGCCTCCCGGCTGGTGCGGCACAGGCGGAAGGGCACGGCCGGAAATCTATGCTCGGCCAGCAGCGCGAGGCTGTCGGCCTCCGAGAGAAAGCGCCCGGAGGATTTCGGCAGCACGACTTGCGCAAAAGGGAGTGCCACGGCCTGCGGCCGGCGCATGAGTTCCGCATGGTCGACGAACTGGGCGAGCGCGGAGATTGCGTCGATGTCGTGCGCGAACGCGGCGAGCCCGGCCGCGCGGAACTGCTCCACAGTCGATTCGAGCGGCGCCGCCACGGCAAGCGGATTGCCGGTCTGCGCGACGTAGGCCGCGCAGTCGCGCACGAACCGCGGCACGTCGTAACCGATGCCCGAGGCCGCGAGGCTCACGAACACCGCGTCGGTTGCGTCGCGCTTGGCGAGCACGGGCAGCAGGTCGCTGAACATGGCGTTGTTGCTGAGCAGCGCCGCGGTGAGGTCGATCGGGTTGCCGGAGGCGCCGAATTCCGGCAGCACCGCGCTCAACTCGGCGCGCGTCTGGGCATCGAACTGCGCGAGCGCGAGGCCGTGCTTCTCGGCGGCGTCTGCGGCCATCACGCACGATGCGCCCGAATTGCTGACCGCGACAAGGCGCCGGCCGCGCGGGTTCCAGCCCTTGAGGTAGAGGTCCGCGGCGTTCACCAGGCTGCGGATGTCGGGCACGCGGTAAATGCCGTGCTGGCGAAAGAACGCGTCCACCACGCGGTCCTCGGTGGCCAGCGCCCCCGTGTGCGAGCTTGCGGCCGCGGCTCCGCGCGCAGAGACACCGGCCTTTAGCGCAATCACCGGCAGGCCCCGTTCGCGGGCCACCTGCGCCGCCCTGGCGAGCTGGTCCGGGTCGGCGATGGCCTCGAGGTACAGGAGCAGCAGCTTCACCTCGGGGTCGAGCGCCACCGCGAGCGCGAAGTCCGCCACGGTCAGGTCGCTTTCGTTGCCGGTGGCGTGCGTGTGGCGCACACCGATGCCCTGCTTGCGAAGGAACGCGTACGGCACCACGCTCATCGCGCCCGACTGGCTGACGATGCCCACCGGCCCGTCCATGGGCGCGACTTCGCTGATGATCGTTGAGAACGTGGCGACCGCCCCGGTGGCGAAGTTCGCGATGCCCTGCGTGTTCGGACCGACGATGCGCATGCCGGCGGCGCGCGCCGTGCGCACCATCTCGTCCTGCGCGCGCTTGCCGGCCTCGCCGGTCTCGCCGAAGCCCGAGGAAACGACCACCGCCACTTTCACGCCGCGCTGCGCGCACGCGGCCACGGCCTCCACCGCGCCCTTGCCGGGGACGGCGACGATCGCGAGGTCGGGCGCCTCGGGCAGCGAGGCGATGTCCGGCCAGGCCTTGAGGCCCTGGATCTCCGGGCGGTTCGGGTTGATCGGGTACAGCCGCCCCTTGTAACCGGCGAGCAGCATGTACTTGATCGGCCGGCCGCCGATCTTCTCGGGATTCTCGGAGGCGCCGATCACCGCAATGGACTGCGGGTCGAGCGCGGCTGAAAGCGACAGGTCCGGCGGAATCATCGCGGCTTCAGCTCGTGCGCGCGTAGTTCACTTCGGTGCAGACGTTGAGGACGGCCTGGCGCTTCTCGTTCTTGACGGCATTGAGCGCGCGCTTGAGCGCGGGCAGCATTTCGCCGGGGTCCGTGACCCGTTCGCCGTAGCCACCGCTGGCGCGCACGATCTCCTCGAAGCGCGGCGAGGGTTCGAGCACCGAGAACGGCGGCGTCTGCGCGGCCGCCGCGTGGCCCTTGGGGTACATGCCCAGCGTGGCGCGATGCACCGCGCCCCAGCGGGCGTTGTTGTTGATGACGTAGAGCACCGGCAGGCCGTGCGCCTCGCCCACGAAGTGCGTGGGCGTGGGGTTGCCGAACATGTAGGCGCCGTCGCCGATCGCGCAGATCACCGTGGCGTCCGGCCGGCCGAGCTTGGCGCCGAGCGCCGCGCCCATGCCCCAGCCGAGGCCCCCCGAGGGCGGATGCGAAAAGTATCGCCCGGGCTGGTCGATGGTGAGTTCCTCGAGCACCAGCGGGTATTCGTTCACGAGGATGGTGATTTCGTCGGCGACCTGGTTGATGCAGTGGGTCATCCATTTGGTCGAGATCGGGCCGGAAGATTGCTTTGCGCCCGGGGCCATGCGCATGCGCAGCCGGTAGTCGGCGGATTGCTGCGAGACGGCGGCGCGCCGCGCGGCGATCTTGGTGGCCGAGCCGGCATGGCGTTCGGTGCGCTCCGCGAGGCGCTCGAGCGTGGGCGCGAGGCTGCCCGCCAGCGCGATATCGGTCCGGAAGCCGCGCACAGGGTAGCGCGCGAACAGCGGGTCGGTGCCGAGGTGCACGATCTTGCATTCGGGATTGAGTTTTGCGGTATCGGGAATCCACGGCACGTCGCTGTCGACGACGAGGATCAGGTCGGCGTCCGGAATCATTGCGTGCGGGTCGAACCCGCAGTTCATCGGGTGCTCGGTGGGCAGCGCGAGGTAGCGCGGCCGGTACTGGATCACGGGAATCGCGAAGGTTTCGGCAAGCCGGGTCAACGCCTGCGCCGATTCGACGGTGCGTCCGCCGTTCGAGGTGATGATGAGCGGGTTCTTCGCTTCTCCGAGCAGCTTTGCCACTTCGTCCAGTGTGTCCGGGTCGGCCGCGGGCGGGCTCATCGGCGCGATGGTGGTGCGCTTGCCGATCTGCGTGCCGCCCATCGCGGAGGCGAGTACTTCGCGCGGCAGCGTCAGGTACACGGGGCCGCAGGGCTCGCTCTTGGCGATCGCCAGCGCGCGGTCCACCACCGTCTCGACCTGCGAGGCGTGGCGCAGCTCGTAGTCCCACTTGACGAACTCGCGCAGCATGCCGCCCTGGTCGAACTGCTCCTGCGCCCAGTTGATGTAGTTGTTGCGCGAGCCCAGCTGCCCGCCTTCGGTCAGGGGCGTGCGTCCGGCGGTGAAGAGGATCGGGATGTTCTGCCGCGCGGCGTTGAAGATCCCGTTGATCGAGTTCGCGGTGCCCAGGCCCACGTGGACCATCATGGCCTGCGGCCGGCCGGTCACCATGTAGTAGCCGTGCGCCATCGCGACGCCCACGTTTTCGTGCGGCACGATGATGGGCTCCGGCATCTGCCAGCCGAGCGTCCTTCCCTTGGCCAGCGCCTCCACCAGGGGCGGGAAGTCGGTGCCGGAGTTCCCGAACAGGTAATCGACATCGCGGGACGCGAGCAGGGCCAGATAGGCTTCCGCTACGGTTTCCGGCTTGAATTCAACGGGCTGTCCGGTTTTCACGACATCTCCTCGGGAGGGGGTGGGGCGTAAGCTATTGTAAAGAACAGATGTTTTCAGACTGAGCCGATCGTACGCCCAGACCGCCCCGCGTCAATCCACTGTTCCGCAATCCCCAGAAGGAATGTGGGTTTGTCAAAATAAATTTGTCATGTAAAATCCGGCCCCATGAACTGCGCCGAACGACTTGTAGAGATTTTCGGGAGCCAGGCGGACGTCGCCCGCGCTTTCCAGCTCGATCGCGCGGTGGTCAACAACTGGGTGAAGACCGGCTATGTGCCCGCACGCTGGGCCATGGAAGTCGAGCAGCTCACTGGCGGCAGGGTCCCTGCCATCGACGTGCTGAACGACGCGGCCGCGCGCAAGCCCATTCGAGTGAAATCCAGGCCCGACGATTTCGTCGGCGCCACCCATGGGAGTGAAGCCATGAATAAGTTTGCCCCGACCAAACGCATCCAGTCGTTCCATCCGCCCCAGCGCATCCTCATGGGTCCCGGGCCGACGGAAATCCACCCGCGCGTGCTTACCACGATGAGTCAGCCGGCGATCGGCTACCTCGATCCCATCTTCGTCGAGATGATGGAAGAGCTCAAGTCGCTGCTGCGCTACGCCTACCAGACGAAGAACTCGCTCACCTTCCCGGTGTCCGGTCCCGGCTCGGTCGGCATGGAGTACTGCTTCGTGAACATGGTGTCGCCCGGCGACAAGGTCATCGTCTGCCGCAACGGCGTGTTCGGCGGCCGCATGATCGAGAACGTCGAGCGTGCCGGCGGCATCGCCGTCGTGGTCGAGGACGCCTGGGGCGAGCCGGTCACGGCGCAGAAACTCGAGGACGCGCTGAAGGCGAACCGCGACGCGAAGATCGTCGCTTTCGTCCACGCAGAAACCTCCACGGGCGTGCAGTCGGACGCCAAGACGCTCGTCGAGATTGCGCACAAGTACGATGCCCTTACCATCGTGGATGCGGTCACGTCGCTGGGCGGGACGCCCGTGCTGGTCGACGAGTGGGGCATCGACGCGATCTATTCGGCGAGCCAGAAGTGCCTGTCGTGCACGCCCGGCCTGTCGCCCGTTTCGTTCAACGAGCGCGTGGTCGAGCACGTGAAGGCGCGCAAGGACAAGATCCACAGCTGGTTCATGGACATGAACCTCCTGCTCGGCTACTGGGGCGCCACCACGCGCACCTACCATCACACGGCACCTACCAATTCCCTCTTCGCGCTGCACGAGGCGTTGCTGCTGATCCGCGAGGAAGGCCTGGAGAACGCCTGGGCGCGCGCGCACCGCCACCACATGGCGCTCAAGGCCGGTCTCGAGGCGATGGGCATGAAGTTCCTCGTGAAGGAGCAATTCCAGCTGCCGCAGATGAACGCCGTGCTGTGCCCGGAGGGCGTGAACGAAGCCGAGGTCAGGAAGCGCCTGCTCAGCGAGTTCAACCTCGAGATTGGCGCCGGCCTGGGGCCCCTCGCCGGCAAGATCTGGCGCTTCGGCCTGATGGGCTACTCGTGCCGTCCGGAAAACATCATGGTGTGCCTCTCGGCGCTGGGCTCGGTGCTTGCGGACATGGGCCTCCCCGTGCACGTGGGCGACGCGGAATCCGCGGCACACGGCGCGTACGCGCAGATGCACGTGAAGGACGCGCAGCGGAAGAAAAAGGCGGCCTGAAGGTCGATCGTCCCTTTTCGCGCAACGCCGCTACGGGCGCCGCGCGGGGACTGAAAGCATTGCGAGGCGCTCGGCACGGGCGATGGCCGCAGTCAACTCCGCGTGAGCCTGCGTACCGGGCTCGAGCGTCACGATCAGCATGCGCCAGAAACGCGTGGCCGCGATGTAGTCCCCCTGCTCGTACTCGGCGCTGCCGGCCATCTCCAGCGCCTTGGGATGGTTCGATTTGAGGGCCAGCGCCCGGTCGATGAGTGCCCGCGGACGGCCGCCGAGCTTTCCTCCCTGCACCATGCCAAGCGCGTCGGCGTATTCGCACCAAACGGACGGGTCGGTCGCGACCCGGGAGGGCAGGGCGAGCGCCTTCTCGTACGCCTGCGCGGATTCGCTGAAACGATCCATCCCGAACTGCAGGCGCGCAAGGATCGCCCATGACCTTGCATCGCGCGGATGGCTCTCGAGGTGCGCGTTGAGGCGGCGCACGAGGGCGGCGGCCCCATCCTTGCTGCTGGTGGCCTCGGCCATGGTCGGCCAGGCCGCATCGCCGGTTTCAGGCGTGTCCTCGCCAGTCGCACCGAAATAGGCCGCGAGCGCGATCAGGCACGCGGCCAGGGCGGCAATGGAAAAGCCGGCGCGGCCCGTCATCTCAGCGGGCTTCGATGCCGCTCACTTCTTGTCGGCGGGCGGCGGCGCCGCGGAAACCTTCGATCCGCCGCGCTTCGCGCCGATGGCGTCTTCCAGCATCTTGATCGCTTCCTGCGCGATGACCATCGACTTGTTGATCGAATCGGTGGCGGCATCGGGGTTGTGGAAGGCCGCGCCGTTGGACGCCGTCCACCATTCCCAATGGATCTGCGCTTCGTAGTGCTTCTCGCGCATCGGGTTGAGCGCGGCATCGTCCACGCCCGCCGCCTTGGCTTCCTCGAACTTGTCGACCATGCGCGTGAGCCAGAATTCGGCCTTGCGCAGCTTGCCCTGCACGCGCGCGTTGAGCGAATCCATCACGTACAGGGCCTGCTTCTCGTCCCATTGCGAGTGGCACGTCAGGCAGGTCTGCTTGATGTAGTTGCGCGGGCTGGTCTGCCAGTGCGAGGTGTAGGTCTTGCCGGTTTTCGGATCCTTCATTTTAGGCATGTGGCACTGGTGGCACTCGACGCCGGCTTTCTGGTGCTTGGAGTTGTAGAAGTTCTCCACGTCCGGATGCTGGCCCTTCCACAGCAGCGCGCCGGTGATGCCGTGCTTGAAGTCGCGGAACTTGAGGTCCGTGTAGTGCTTCGCGATCTGGTTCACGTCCTTGAACGGGAAGTGGTTGGTGCGCGGGTCGGCCATGCCGATGGGCTTGCCGGTGGTCGGGTCGGTGCCCGGGTTGCAGTTGTACTCCACGTGGCACTGGCCGCACTGCAGCTTGGTGTCGTAGCGGTCGAGCATGGCGATCTTGCGCGTGTGGCCGCGCACGCCGAGATCCTTCACGTCGATCTTCGCGGCGCCCGCATCCTTGTGCCACAAGGTGTCCTTCTCGGGCCGCGTCAGGGCCTGGATGAGGCCGTCGCGCACGATGCGCGGCTTCGCCGAGTGCGGGTCGTGGCAGAAAAAGCAGTTGATCGCGTGGTTTACTTCCCGCGCCATCTCGACCACCTTGGAGGTCCGGCTCCACTTCGCGGTGGGTGCCGGGTCGCCCAGGTACGCCCAGTCGAGGATATGGTCCTGCGTCTTGCAGGACAGGCATACCGGGTTCGCAGCGGCAGCGGTGCCCGGCTTGAACGGCTTGTGGTCGCTGTTGTCGGGATACTGGTCGGTGATCGCATCCTTGAGCTTGAAGTTGCCGCCGGGACGGGTCAGGTACTGCCAGCCGTCCTTGGGCACGAAGCGGCCGCCGAAAGCGCGATCCACCACGAACTGGTCTAGCACCATGAAGGCATGCGAGCGCGGGACGTTGTGTTCCCGCGTGAAGCCGTGGGGCATCATCAGCTTGTCCCAGGCCGGATTCGGCGAAGGTCCCGTGGCCAGCGACTTCTCGGACCGGGCGGTCTTGTTCCAGTTCATCTGGTACATGGTCTGGAACTGGTTCTGGTGACAAGTGCCGCAGGCGGCCGGGTCCACCTTGGTCGACGGGCGGGCGCCGGAGTCGCCCAAATGCTTGTCGACGCCTTCATGGCAGCTGGTGCATGCCACGCCCTTGTGCTTGCCGTCGACGTGGAAAGCCTTGATCGGCGCATGGCACGCGTAGCACGCGGCCGCATCGAAGGCGGCCGGCTTGGCGGACTTGCCCGCGGGCTTCTGCGCCAGTGCCGGCGATGCCGCAAAGGCGAGGGCCGCCAGAGCCAGCGCAAGGCGGATCGATTGGCCGAAAATGCGTGTCTGCATGGTTTCCTCCCCTGACCGAAGCGTCGCGCTCCCTTCCCCAAGGCACTCTGCGGCGACGATCCGGCATTGGAGCAAGAAGTGCGCATGAATCCTTTGATCCTGATCAAACGACTGGGGGGAAACCCCGTTCTTGGCGGGGAGGCGGCAGTGCTCCGCGCGGCTAACCACGCCGCGCCATTTCATGGCATCCTGATCGCTTGTCCGCAAGGGCACCCCATCCCGTATCGTCAGGAGAACCCATGAAAGTCATGCTGTCCGCCGCACTGTCCGCGGCCTTCGCCGCCGTTGCACTGTCCGCCGCGCCTGTCCAGGCCCAGGACCTGCCCAAGACCGAGCTGAAAGTGGTGGGTTCGATTTCCAGCCTCGCGCCGTACAGGGACTTCGAGGTCCCGTTCTGGACCAAGACCCTTTCCGAGAAATCCAAGGGCGCGATTACCGCCGAGATCAAGGGCTTCAACGAAATGGGCCTGAAGGGCCCCGAGGTGCTGCGCCTGATGAGCAGCGGCGCGCTCGAGATCGGCGCGACCGTGCTGGCCTACCTGGCGTCGGATGATCCGACCAACGAGGCCATCGACATCGCCGGACTGCTGACCGACTTCGACACCGCGCGCAAGGCCACGGAGGCCTCCAAGGCCATGTACACGAAGCTGTTCCAGAAATTCGGCGTGAAGCTGCTGGGCGTGGGCACCTATCCGGCGCAGGTGTTCTACTGCAACGCCGAGGTCAAGGGCCTGGCCGACGTCAAAGGCAAGAAGGTACGGGTGGGCGGCCGCTCGCAGTCCGAACTGGTCGCCGCGCTCGGCGGCACGCCCGTCACCATGGCGTTCGGCGAGGTGGTGCCCGCGCTGCAGAACAAGACCGTGGATTGCGGCATCACCGGCACGCTCTCGGGCAACCTGGCCAAATGGAACGAGGTCAGCACGCACCTGATCGCGTTGCCGGTGAGCTGGGGCCAGATCGCGTACGCCGCCAACATGAAGTCCTTCGCCAAGCTCGATCCGCGCGTCCAGAACCTGATCGAGACGGAAGTGAAGGGCCTCGAGAAGGCGATCTGGGACACGGCCGCGTACCACACC
>JANNWA010000400.1:0-2232 GCA_031408275.1 Pseudomonadota bacterium | reverse complement strand
CGAACGTGTCCTCGAGTTTGGTGAATGGCGCGTCCGTGCGGACCGCGATATCGGAGAAATACACCGCGCGGTTCGCGTAGCGTTCGGGCGAGGGCACCGGCGCCGCCAGCAGGATCGGGCGGGGCTTGCGGTGCGAGTACGGCAGGCCGCACATCATCGCGCAGCCCAGGTCGGTGCGGCCCCACAAGTCGGCGAGCGTCGCGGGCGGCTCCTGGTCGACGTACTCCATGCGCACGTTCGCGCGCTCGAGCACCCATTCGAGCACCTCGCGCCAGGCGGCCTTGGCCGCCGGCGCTACCGAATACATTCGTGCGTTGAAGATCATCGCTGGACCCTTGGGCCTACTCGCTGGCCTTGATGCCGGCCTTGCGGATCGCATCGCCCCAGCGGGCGTTTTCGTTTTTCAGGCGCAGCGCGAACTCGGCCGGCGTGCCGCCCACCGCGTCGGCGCCCAGGGCGGCCAGGCGCTCCCTGAGGTCGGGCATCTGCAGGGCTTTGGTCGTGTCCGCGGCGACCTTGTTGACGATGTCCGGCGGGGTGCCGGCCGGCGCGAACAGCGCGTACCAGGCCATGGCCTCGAAGCCGGGGAAGTCCTGCTCGGCGATGGTCGGGATATCGGTGGCGGCCGGGTGGCGCCTGAGGCTGGCTACCCCGATGGCCTTGAGCTTGCCCTGCTTGACCAGCGGCAGCGCCGAGGACATCTGGCTGAAGAACATCGTTACCTGGCCGCCCATGACGTCGTTCAGCGCCGGGCCCGTGCCTTTGTAGGGCACGTGGATCATGTCCATGCCGGTCGCGGATTTGAGCATCTCGCCGGCGATATGCGGCGAGCTTCCCGCGCCGGGCGAGGCGAAGCTCATCTTGCCCGGGTTGGCCTTGGAGTAGGCGATGAGCTCCTTGAGGTTGGCGGCGGGCACGTTCGCACCGACCACGAGCACGTTCTGCACTGTAGCCAGCATCGTGACCGGGACGAAATCCTTGTTGATGTCGTAGGCGAGCTTGGAGCGCAGGTTCGGGAGGATCACCGCATTGCCGACCGGCACCGTCACGAACGTGTAGCCGTCGGGGGCCGACTTGGCCGCATGCTCCATGCCGATGATGCCGTCGGCGCCGGGGCGGGCTTCGACCACGACCGGCTGGCCCCACATGGCCTGGAGCTTCTCGCCGACGGCGCGCGATACGAGGTCGGACGGCCCGCCGGGTGCGAAGGCGTTGACGATGCGCACGGGCTTGGACGGCCAGGCCTGCGCGAAAGCCGTTGAGGCGGACAGCGCCATTAGCAGGGAAACGAACAATCTCATCTTGGATCTCCGGACGGTATTGGATGGAGCGTGAATCCGAGCAAGTAACATACCAGAGCCGGCTGGTTTCAGCGGTAGCGCAGGCGCTGGCCGATGCCGAGGCGCTTGGCCTTATCGAGCATGGCCGCGCCCAGCGCGATGTCGGACAGCGGCAGGCCGCGGTGCCAAAAGAGGATGGTTTCCTTGTCGTTTTCGCGCCCGGTTTTCGCGCCGCAGACGATCTGGCCGAGTTCGGCGTGCAGGGTTTGCTCGGACAGCTTGCCGGCGTTGACGTGGGCGCGCAGCGCGCCGAAAGGGCCGGAGCGCGCCTGTCCCCAGTCGTCCATCACCAGCTTGTCCATGATGTCGGTCAGCGACAACTCGATCGCGCTCATCGTGCCGTACGGCATGACCAGCGCGCCCTTCTTGATCCACGCGGTCTTGAGCAGTGGGGCGGGTTTCGTCAGGCGCGAGGCCTCCACAACGATGTCGGCGCCGCGCACGCAGGACTCCCAGTCCCCGGTGACGATGATTTTGCGGCCGAGGTCCCGTTCGAGCTGCGCGCCGAAGGCGTTGCGGCTTTCGGGTCGGCGCGAGTGCACGCGGATTTCCTTGAGCTTAAACAGATGGTTCAGGAGCCGCACGTTCCAGTAGGCGGTGCCGCGCGCGCCGACGTGGCCTAGCACCTTGCTGCCCTTCTTCGCGAGGTACTTGGCGCCCAGCGCGCTGACCGCACCGGTGCGCATGTCGGTGATGGCCGAAGCGTCGATCATCGCGATCGGCGTGCCGTTCTTCGGATCCGCGAGGTACAGCATCGCGAGCTCGGAGGGCAGGCCGACCTTGTAGTTCTCGTAGAAGTCGCCGACCACCTTCACGCCTGCCATGTGCAGCGGCTCAATGTAGCCGCGCAGCACGTTGAAATGGCCGGGGTAGGTCTTGTCCGGCACCAGGT
>JANNWA010000399.1:0-2216 GCA_031408275.1 Pseudomonadota bacterium | reverse complement strand
ACCTCGGGCGCCTTGTAGGTGCCGTCCTTGTTGAGGTTCTCGGTGTAGGGGCGGTTCAGCGCGCCGGGGATATGCCCGCCCACCGGGTCGATGATCTCGCCGATGCCGGCGTACCGTCCGGCTCCACGCGCGTCGATCACGGTGACCTCGGACTTGCCGAGGTTGGCTTCCACGAAACCGACGTCGACATGCATCGTGCGCGGCGCGCCCTTGTACGTCGTGGGCGCGTAGTGGGGCACTTCGGCAGTGAGGGGCCGGCCTTCCTTTTCCCACTTGGTGATGCCGCCGTCGAGCACCGCGACGCTGTAGTGGCCCATCCAGCGCAGCATCCACCAAAGGCGCCCGGCATAGGTGCCGCCGGAACCGTCATACACCACGATCTGCTGCCCGGGCCGGATGCCCCATTCGCCGAGCGTGGCCATGAAGTCATTGGCTTCAGGCAGCGGGTGGCGGCCGGTCGTGCCGATCTTCTCGCCGGAGAGATCGACGTCGAGAGGCACGAAGCTCGCACCGGCTATATGCCCTTCGGCGTATTGCTGGCGGCCGATCTCGGGGTTCATGAGGTCGTGGCGCACGTCGAAAACGCGCCATTCGGGATCGCCGACGTTACTGGCGAGCGTTGCTGTGTCGATGAGTGTGCGGTAGGCCATGCCGCATTTTACCGTGTTGGCGCTATGCAGGCCGCTTCAGTTCGCGCCTGAGGTACTCGTGGAAGTGCACCAGCGCGTCTTCCATCGGCGACTGGTAGGGGCCGGCCTCACTGATGCTCTGCGCATGCAGCGCCTTGCGGCCGCGGTCCATGCGCGTGCAGATCTCGCCGTCCTCGATCGCGGTTTCCACGTACGCGGCCTGCTCGGCCTCGACGAACTCGCGCTCGAACAATGCGATGTCCTCGGGGTAGTAGAACTCGACGATGTTGGTGGTCAGCGTGGGCGAGCGCGGGATCACCTGCGAGACCACCAGCACGTTCGGGTACCACTCGAGCATGAAACCGGGGAAATAGGTGAGCCACAGCGCGCCGTACCTGGGCTCCTTGCCGTCGAGGTACTTGAGGCAGGCCTCGTGCCAGCGCTGGTACACAGGCGTGCCAGCGCGCCCCAGGCCCGCCTTGGCGGCGACGACCTGCAGCGAAAAGTTCTCGCCCGCCTCGAGCCGGAAGTTGTTGCAGTCGGTGAAATTGCCCAGGCCCGGGTGGAACGGGTCGACGTGGTAGACCTCCAGGTAGACCTCGATGAAGGTCTTCCAGTTGATCGCGTAGTCGTCGATGCGCACGCGGTCGAGCACGTAGCCGGAGAAATCGAAGTCCTGCGCGAGCGAAAGCTTCTCGAGGTCCTTGAGCGGGTCGCGCGGGCCGGCGAACAGCATGCCTTTCCAGTTGGAAAGCGGCGTCGAATTCAGGCGCACGCAGGGGTTCTCGGCGAAATGCGGCGCGCCGAGCAACCTGCCCTTCAGGTCGTAGGTCCAGCGGTGCAGCGGGCAGACGATGTTCTCGGTGTTGCCGCTGCCCTCCAGCATGATGGCCTGGCGGTGGCGGCACACGTTGGACAGGAGTTCTACGCTCGAATCGTTGCGCACCAGCACCTTGGCGTGGTCCATCCACTCCAGGCTGCGGTAGTCGCCGGGGTTCGGCACCATGAGCTCGTGCCCCACGTAGTTCGGGCCGGCGTCGAAGAGGAGCTTCTTCTCTAGAGCGAAGATTTCCGGGTCGAGGTACCAGGAGACCGGCAGTTGCGCGCTCGATGGCTTGAGGCGGCCGAGGCTCGCGATATCGGACATGATGCTTTCCCCCTGATTCGAAGGACGGTGCTGGTGATTCGCAGGTGCAACCGAGCGCCCGCGGATGGGACCGGGATTCTAGCCCATCGGCCGATTGACCGGGGGGAGTGCCTCGGCTAAGGTTCGCCCCTATGGTTCGCGCACCGCGTCAGGCTTCCGCCGACGAATCGAAACTCATTCCCGACGGTCTCACGTTTGAAAAAGCCCTCGATGAACTCGAGAAGCTCGTGGGTCGGATGGAGAGTGGCGACTTGTCCCTCGAGGCGTCCCTCGCCGCCCACAAACGGGGGCTGGAACTCGCGCGCTTTTGCCAGGAAAGGCTCGATTCCGCCCAGCAACAGGTCCGCGTGCTCGAGGGCGAAGTCCTCAAATCCCTTTCTGCCGCCCAAGCGCCCGAACCCGGTGGCGGCTGACCCGTCCGATTTCCAGGCCTGGATGGG
>JANNWA010000398.1:0-4453 GCA_031408275.1 Pseudomonadota bacterium | reverse complement strand
TTACAACGCGGCCGAGCATTCGTTGACCGTGTACCACTCGACCCAGGCGCCGCACATGATGCAGGACATCTTCGCGCGCCACCTGAACATCCCGGAGGCCAACGTGCGCGTGATCTGCCGCGACATCGGCGGCGCCTACGGCATCAAGGTGCACGTGTACCCGGACGAGATGTGCACGGCCGCGCTGTCGATCATGCTGCGCCGGCCGGTGAAGTTCGTCGCCGACCGGATGGAGTCTTTCCTGTCGGACATCCACGCAAGGGAACACAAAGTCAAGGTGCGCCTGGCCGCAACGAAGGCCGGCGAGATCCTCGCCTTCGACCTCGACGACGTGACCGCCATCGGCCCTTATTCGGTGTACCCGCGGACCAGCGGCATCGAAGGCAACCAGGTCGTCAACCTGACCGGCGGGCCCTACAAGCACCAGAGCTACCGCGCCAAGCTGAACGTGGTGTTCACCAACAAGAACGTCACCTGCCAGTACCGCGCGGTCGGCCATCCGATCGCAGTCGCCTTGACCGAGGGCATCGTCGACCTCGCCGCACAGAAGCTCGACATGGATCCGGCCGAGTTCCGGCGCATGAACATGATCCCGGACGACGCGTATCCGTACACCGGGGCGGCCGGCATGAAGTTCGAGATCCTGTCCCACCACCAGTGCCTGGACAAATTGCTCCAGCTGATGGATTACAAAGGGCTGCGCGCGGAGCAGGCGGCGCTGAGGAAGAAGGGCATACACCGCGGGATCGGCCTCGCCGCGATGATCGAAGTGACCAATCCTTCGCCCGCCTTCTACGGCGTGGGCGGCGCGCGCATCTCGGCGCAGGACGGCGCGACCCTGCGCCTCGAGCCCACCGGCATGCTGACGGTGCTCTCGAGCGTGACCGAGCAGGGCCAGGGCACCGAGGGCATCTTCGCGCAGATCGCGGCCACTGCGGTCGGCGTGACGATGGACAAGGTCAAGGTCATCACCGGCGACACCAGCACCACCCCCTACGGCGGCGGCACCTGGGCTTCGCGCGGGGCGGGCATCGGCGGCGAGGCTGTGCTGCAAGCGGGCAAGGCGCTGCGCTCGAACATCCTCGACATCGCCGCGGCGA
Source organism: Pseudomonadota bacterium (assembly GCA_031408275.1). Taxonomy (GTDB): domain Bacteria; phylum Pseudomonadota; class Gammaproteobacteria; order Burkholderiales; family SG8-39; genus SZAS-79. The sequence goes on along the minus strand of JANNWA010000398.1, from coordinate 3,353 downwards.
TCCTCGGCGCGGACAAGTCGACGCTCGACGTCTACAACAACGAGATCATCGACCTGGCGAGCGGCGAGTCGAAATTGCCGCTGGTCGAGCTCGGGCGGGTGGCCTATTTCCGCCCGGACACCCTGCCGATGAGGTTCCAGGCGGAGCTGATGGTGACCCGGCACTACACCCCGCGCGACTACGCTTTCACCTTCACCAACGGCATCCAGGCATCGCTCGTGGAGATCGATCCCGACACCGGGTTCGTGAAGCTGCTCAAGCACTGGTGCGTGGAAGACTGCGGCACGGTGATCAACCCCATGCTGGTGGACGAGCAGATCCGCGGCGGCGTGGTGCAGGGCATCGGCGCAGCGCTGTTCGAGGAATGCCACTACTCGGAGGACGGCCAGCTGCAGAACGCCTCGATGGCCGAGTACCTCGTGCCGATGTCCGGCGAGATGCCGGACATTGTCTGCGGGCATGTGGAATCGCCGACCAGGTCGTCCGAGCTCGGAGCCAAGGGGGTGGGCGAGGCCGGCACCGCGGGCGCGCCGGGGGCGGTGATGAATGCGATCAACGATGCGCTGGCGCCGTTTGGCGCGCGGGTGAACGCCATGCCGTTTACGCCGGAGCGGGTGCTGGCGGCGTTGGGCAGGGCCTGACCTGATATTACACAGGGTTCGTGTTATATTCAGCCATCCAATTGCCCCGAGCCCTTGGCCATGAAAAACGTCACCATCACCCTCGACGAGGAAACCGCCGCTTGGGCGCGTGTCTACGCCGCAAAGAATAACGTCAGCCTTTCGCGCTATCTGGGCGAGTTGCTGCATGAGCGCATGAGCGAGTCCCGCGAGTACGAGGAATCGATGCGCAGCTTCCTCGCCCAAAAGCCGGTGAGGCTCAAGAAACCCGGCGAAAGCTACCTCACCCGGGACGAGGCGCATGACCGCACTCGTCTTCGTTGACACCAACGTCCTGCTGTACGCACAGGACGAATCCGAGCCGGCGAAACGCCCGCGCGCGCGGGCATGGCTCGAACACCTTTGGCACCAACGTCTGGGCCGCACGAGCATGCAAGTCCTGTCCGAGTGCTACGTCAACCTGAAACGGGTGGCCGGGCCGCGGCTCACGACGCAAGAGGCTTGGGAGCGCACGGCAAGTTACTTCGCATGGAAGCCACTCCAGGCAGACGAAGCACTGCTGCGCCGCGCCCGGGAGATCGAGCAACGCTACCGCATCAACTGGTGGGACTGCATGGTGGTTGGCGCGGCGCAAATGGAGGATTGCGGGCTGCTGTTGACCGAGGACTTGCAGGATCGTGCGATTTTCGGAAGCGTGACGGTGAGAAGCCCGTTTACGCTTTCCGTGGAAGAGCGCACTGCGACCTACGCCGCTCGGCCGGTGCCGGCCTCCCGTCACAAACCGCGTGGCCGGCCCAAACGCTGACCTTGGCCACTACGCGCCCCTGACCGCCCTCAGGCCGTGCCAAGGTAGTAGTTCTTCACCATGTCGTTGTGCTCGAGCTCCTCGACGGTCTTGCCCTCGAAGACGATCTCGCCGTGCACGATGAGGTAGCCGCGGTCCGCGATGCGGATCGCCTGGTGGAAGTTCTGCTCGGCCATCAGCACGGTCAGGCCGTGACGTTCTTTGAGCTGCTTGATCATGGTGACGGTGTTCGAGACCAGCAGCGGCGACAGGCCCACTGAAGGCTCGTCGACCAGCAACAGTTTCTGCGAGGACATAAGCGCCCGCGCGATCGCGAGCATCTGCTGCTGGCCGCCGGACATCGAGCCGGCGAGTTGGCTGCGGCGCTCCTTCAGGACCGAAAACGTCTCGTAGCACAGCTCGAGGTTTTTCGCGATATGCGGCCGCGCCTCGCGGCGGAACGCGCCGAGCAGCAGGTTTTCCTCCACCGTGAGCTTGGGAAACAGGCGCCGGCCTTCCGGGACCAGCGCCACGCCCATACCCACGATCTCCTCGGTGGAGAGCCTGGTGAGGTCGTGCGCGGCGCCATCCAGCGTCAGGATGATCTCGCCGCGCGTGGGACGCACGATGCCCATCACGCACTTCATCATCGTGCTCTTGCCGTTGCCGTTGGTGCCCAGCAGGGCGACGGTCTCGCCGTCGCTGATCCCCCTGGTCACGCCCTGCAGGGCGCGCACCGCGCCGTAGCCGGCGTCCACCCCGCGGATCTGGAGCTCAAGCGCCAAGGTAGGCCCTCTGTACGTCGGCGTTGGCGACCACCACCTCGGGCGTCCCTTCGCAGATGATGCGCCCCGCGTCGAGGCAGAGGATGCGCTGAGAGAACTTCATCACCGCCTGCATGATGTGCTCGATCATGATGATCGTGATGCCGGAAGCGTTGAGCTTGAAGAGGATCTCGAGCACCTCGCTCACCTCGTTGGACGAGAGCCCCGCCATCGCCTCGTCCGAGATCAGGAGGCGCGGCCGCGCCGCCATCGCGCGCGCGAGTTCCATCTTGCGCAGTTCCACCTGCGAGAGGCTGGAGGACAGGGTCTCGGCCTTGTCGGCGAGGCCCATGCCCTTGAGGATCTCCATGGCCTCGCCGCGCGTGTCCTGGAGGTGCAGCGACCCTTTGTGCGCGACGTACTCGAGCGGCACGATGAGGTTCTCCAACACAGACATGCTGCCGAACGGGCGCGGGATCTGGAAGCTGCGCGCGATGCCCAGGCGCGTGCGCTTGTAGGCCGGTATGCGCGAGATTTCCGCGCCGTCGAAAAGGATGCTGCCCTGGTCGTTCTGCAGCGCCCCGGAAATGCAGTTGATCAGCGTGGTCTTGCCCGAGCCGTTGGGCCCGATCAGGCCGAAGCGTTCTCCCTTGGCCACATCGACGCTCACCTGGTCCAAAGCGGTGAAGCCGCCGAAATGCTTGGACAGGTTCTCGATCCTGAGCAAGGCGGTCACGGCGCGCCCTTCTTCAGCACATAGCGCTTCCACAGCCCGAGGATGCCTTCGGGTGCGCCGACCACGAACACGACGAGCATCACGCCCACCACCAGCACGTTCATCTCTGAGGAAATCGTCACGGTGACGACCTGCTGCACGGTGCCGAGCAGGATCGCGCCGATGACCGGCCCCAGCCAGTGCGCGGTCCCGCCGATGATCGGCATCGCCAGGGCGTTGACGGCGTAGTTGAGGCTGAACGCGGACGAGGGCTCGATGAACGAGAGGTACTGCGCGAACGGCGCCCCCGCCGCGCCCATGAGCGCCCCGGATATCGTCGCGGCGGCGAGCTTGAGCTTGAGCGTGGGCACGCCCGAACATTCCGCGGCGCCCTCGTTGTCGCGGATCGCGCGCAGGCCGCGGCCGATCCAGCCGGTCTGGATGTACCGTGCCGTGGCCACCGCGATCAC
>JANNWA010000397.1:0-8597 GCA_031408275.1 Pseudomonadota bacterium | reverse complement strand
CGCCGAGTTCGGCCGCTACCGCGCGGCCGAGCGTGCCGGAGGCGCCGACGATGAGGATGCGCAGACGGGGTTCAGTAGACATTTTAAGAAGCCTCGCGCGGTTACTTGGCCGGCGCGGGCTTGGGTTTCTTCGGTTTCTTTTCTTCCCTGCGCTGACGGTCTCGGTTGCCCATGGTGGTTCCTTTTTGGTTGAATTAAACCCTGCTGATCAGGCGGAAAGCCTTTTGGGGTCTCGCCGCTCTGTTGTTCTACTACACAACAATACTTGTCTGGTAGCCGCGTCCAGTCTTGCGGTACATAAATAAAAGTTAAACATTTATCCGAGCTCGGCAATCACGGCCGCCGTCACGTCCACTGTGCGCGCGGTGCCGCCGAGGTCCGGCGTGAACACCTTCTTCGCAGTCACTTTCTCGATCGCAACCATCAGTCGCGCGGCAGCCTTGGGTTCGCCCAGGTGCTCCAGCATCATCGAAGCGGTCCAGAAAGTCGCGATCGGGTTGGCCACGCCCTTGCCGGTGATGTCGAAAGCGGAGCCGTGGATGGGCTCGAACATCGAAGGATAGGTGCGCTCGGGATTCAGGTTGGCCGTCGGGGCGATTCCGAGCGACCCGGACAGCGCTGCCGCGAGGTCCGAGAGGATGTCGGCGTGCAGGTTGGTCGCGACGATGGTGTCGAGTGAGCCCGGCTTGAGGGTCATCGTCGTGGTGACGGCGTCCACCAGCTGCCGGTCGGTCCGTACGTCGGGGTAGTCGAGGGCGACCTGGTAGAAGATTTCGTCCCACAGGACCATGCCGTGGCGCTGGGCATTGGACTTGGTCACCAGGGTCAGGTGCTTGGCCGGGCGCTTGCGAGCGAGTTCGAAGGCAAAGCGGTGGATGCGTTCGACGCCCTTCCTCGTAAACACCGAGGTCTCGGTGGCGATCTCGTCGGGCAAGCCCTTGTGCACGCGTCCGCCCGACCCCGAATACTCGCCCTCGGTGTTCTCGCGGATGATGACCCAGTCAATCTCGCTTCCCTTGACCAGCGGGCTCGTTATGCCGGGCAGCACGCGCGCGGGGCGCACGTTGGCGTACTGGTCGAACCCCTGGCAGATGGGCAGGCGCAGGCCCCAGAGCGAGATGTGGTCGGGCACGTTCGGCGCGCCGACCGCGCCGAAGAAGATCGCATCGAACTTCTTCAGCAATTCCAGCGGCTGGTCCGGCATGTAGGCGCCGGTCCGCAGGTACCGCTCCGAGCCCCAGTCGAACGGGATGAACTCCAGCGCGAAGCTGGCGTCCTTCCTGGCGAGGTCCATCAGCACTTTCTCGCCTTCGGCGATGACCTCGATGCCGATGCCGTCGCCGGGGATCGACGCGATGCGGTAGCTCTTCATGCGGCTTTCTTGGCGGCCTGGCTGCGTACCGCCTCGGCCACCGCGGCGCCGACTTCGGAGGTGCTGGCCTTGCCGCCCATGTCCGGGGTGCGCGGGCCGTCGACGATCACGGTCTCGATGCCACGGATCACTGCTGCAGCCGCCTCGGCGTGGCCGAGGTGGTCGAGCAGCATTGCGCCGGCCCAGATCTGGCCGATGGGGTTGGCGATCTTCTTGCCGGCGATGTCCGGCGCGGAGCCATGCACCGGCTCGAAGATCGACGGGAAGAGGCGCTCCGGGTTGATGTTGCCCGAGGGCGCGATGCCGATCGTGCCGGCGGTGGCCGGGCCGATGTCCGAGAGGATGTCGCCGAACAGGTTGGAGCCGACGATGACGTCGAACCGGTCCGGGTTCAGCACCATCTGGATCGTGAGGCCGTCGACGTGGTACTGGTCGGCGCGGATGCCGGGATACTGCTTTTTCATCTCGGCGAACCTTTCATCCCAGTACGGCATGGTGATGGTGATGCCGTTGGACTTGGTGCACGAGGTGACGTGCTGCTTTGGGCGCTTCTTGGCGAGTTCGAACGCGTACTTGAGGATCCGGTCCACGCCCTTCCTCGTGAAGGTGGAGGTCTGCTGCACCACTTCGCGGTCGGTGCCTTCGAACAGGCGCCCGCCGACGGTGGAGTATTCGCCCTCGGTGTTCTCGCGCACCACGTAGTAGTCGATGTCGCCGGGCTGCCTGCCGGCGAGCGGGCAGGGCAGGCCCTTGAACAACCGCACGGGGCGCAGGTTCACGTACAGGTCGAACCAGCGGCGGAAATTGATCAGCAGGCCCCATGCCGAGACGTGGTCGGGAACGATCGCGGGATTGCCCACCGCGCCGAAGTAGATCGCGTCGAATTTCTTGAGGATGTCCGGCGCCTCGTCCGGGCACATCTTGCCGTGCTCCTTGTACCAGTCGCAGTTCCACGGGAATTCCTCGAACTTGAAGCCGACGCCGTACTTCGCGCCCACGGCCTCCAGCACGCGCACGCCCTCGGGCATGACTTCCTTGCCTATGCCGTCCCCGGCGATGACTGCAATGTTGTGAGTCGCCATGTCCAGCCTCCTTTTCTCGAAGGCGGCAATCATAGCCGATACAATGTCGGATGCACTTCGCCGCCATCGAAACCGCCACCGAATGGTGCTCCGTCGCCGTGTGGCGCGACGGGGAGATCCTGGCGCTCGAGCGGCGCGCGGGCAACCGCCAGGGCGAGTTCGTCCTGCCGATGCTCGAGACCTTGTTCCGCCGCGCGAACCTGGGCATGGCGGATCTCGACGCGATCGCGTTCGGCGCGGGGCCGGGCGCGTTCACGGGATTGCGCATCGCGTGCGGGGTGGCGCAGGGGCTGGCCTTTGCGCGCGACCTGCCCGTGATCGGGGTCTCCACGCTCGAGGCGACGGCCGAGGAAAGCGGGGCGACGCGCGCGGTGGTCGCGCTCGATGCGCGCATGCACGAAGTGTATTATTCAGCATACGAAAAGCGCGCCGATGGTTGGCACCAGGTGCTGCCCGAAAGCTGCGCGGCGCCGGACGCGGTGGAGATTCCGCCGGGCTCGGGATGGCTCGGGTGCGGGAGCGGATTTGCGGTGTACGCGGAGAAGATCGAACCCCGGCTGCGCGGCGTGCTCGTACGGATTGCACCGGAGGTGCGGCCGAGCGCCGCGGCGGTGGCGCGGCTTGCAGCGCCGCGGCTTGCGGCGGGCGAGGGTGGTGACGCGGCGCTGGCCACGCCGCATTACATCCGCGACAAGGTCGCATTGACTACGTCCGAACGAGGGAAGGGCAAATGAGCGCAGTCCTCAAAGACCAGCCCAGGCTCTCGGCCATGATCGCCACCGACCTCGACGAGGTGCTCGCAATCGAGCGCGCCGTTTACTCGCACCCCTGGACGCACGGCAACTTCGTCGACTCGCTGAACGCGGGTTACCACTGTTACACGTATCGCCTCGGCGGCGAGCTGCTGGGCTATTTCGCGCTGATCGTGGCCGTCGGTGAGGCGCACCTGCTCAACCTCAGCGTGGCGGCTGTCCGCCAGCGCCAGGGCGTCGGCGGCGCGCTGCTGCGTGAAGCCATTCGCGTGGGCCGTGAGCGTGGCGCCGAGCAAGTGTTCCTCGAGGTGCGGCCGAGCAACGTGCCGGCGCTGGCGCTGTACGAGTCCCGCGGCTTCAAGCGCATCGCCGAGCGGCGCGGCTACTACCCGGCGCACGACGGCCGCGAGGATGCGTTGGTGCTGACGCTCGCGCTATGACGACTCGACGCGACGCGATCCTGCGCGAGATGGGATTGGCGCCGATCTGGAAATCAAGAAGTGCAGGAGAGACGGTTGAAGGCGCTGTCCCACCCGGGGATTTCGTGGAAGAGGACGACTCAAACGTTCCGAGTTCGCCGTCTGTCGCGCGCGAGGCGCGCATTGCCAAGATGGACTGGCCGGCGCTCAAGGCGGCGGTGCCCGCCTGCACGGCCTGCGCGCTGCACAAGTCCCGCACGCAAACGGTGTTCGGCGTGGGCGACGAGGACGCCGACTGGCTGCTGGTGGGCGAGGCGCCGGGCGCCGAGGAAGACCAGCAGGGCGAGCCTTTCGTCGGGCAGGCCGGCAAGCTGCTGGACGCCATGCTCGCCTCGATCGGCCTGGCGCGCGGCACCAATGTGTACATCGCCAACGTGCTCAAGTGCCGGCCGCCGGGCAACCGCAACCCCGATTCGTCCGAGGTCGCGCAGTGCTCGCCGCACCTTGCGCGCCAGGTCGAGCTGATCCAGCCCCGCCTGATCCTCGCCATGGGGCGGTTCGCGGTGCAGACGCTGCTGGGCACGGACGCCTCTATCTCCAGCCTGCGCGGCAAGGTGCACGCATACCGCGGCGTGCCGCTGATCGTCACGTATCATCCGGCCTACCTGCTCCGGACCCTGCCGGACAAGGCCAAGGCCTGGCAGGACCTGCTTTTTGCCGTACGCACGATGGAGGGCTTGCAAGCGCAGGCTCCGGACCCCATCTAGGCGCCAGCACTTCACCCTGGAGTACACCATGCGCAAGCTTCTCGTTTCCCTGACCGCCCTATTGGGCCTTTCCGGCTGCGGCTACAACGAGTTCCAGCGCCTCGACGAAGGCGTCATCGCCGCCTGGTCCGAAGTCGTCAACAACTACCAGCGCCGGGCGGACCTGATCCCGAACCTGGTGGCCACCGTAAAGGGCGCCGCCGATTTCGAGAAGGGCACGCTCGAAGCCGTGGTCAACGCGCGCGCCTCGGTTGGCTCGCTCAAGGTCACGCCCGAGGTGCTCAACGACCCGCAGGCGTTCGCGAACTTCCAGAAAGCGCAGGACGGCCTGTCCAGCGCGCTGTCGCGCCTGCTGGTGGTGTCGGAAAACTATCCGCAACTGCGCGCCACGCAGCAGTTCAGAGAATTCGCCGCGCAGCTCGAGGGCGCGGAGAATCGCATCAGCGTGGCACGCGGCCGCTACATCAAGACGGTGCAGGCCTACAACATCTCGGTGCGGGAGTTCCCCAACAACCTGACCGCCATGGTGTTCGGGTACAAGACCAAGCCGAACTTCACGGTCGAGAACGAGAAAGCGATCTCGGTCGCGCCCAAGGTGGAATTCTCCAAGCCCGCCGAAGCGAAGAAGTAGCGGGCCGAGGCCGACACGATGATCAGGCGCTGGCTTGCGGCCCTGGCCCTTGCGGCGTGCGCCGCGGGCCTCGCCGCTCCGGCATTGGCCGAAGTCCCGGTGCCTGCGCTCAAGGCGAGGGTGACCGACCTTACCGGCACGCTGAGCGCCGGCCAGGTCGGCGCCCTCGAGCAACGCCTCGCGGCCTTCGAGGCGAAGAAGGGCAGCCAGATCGCAGTGCTCATGCTGCCCACGACCCAGCCGGAGTCGATTGAGCAGTATTCGATCCGCGTAGCCGAGGCCTGGAAGATCGGCCGCAAGGGCACCGACGACGGCCTGATCCTCGTCGTGGCCAAGGACGACCGCCGCCTGCGCATCGAGGTCGGCTATGGGCTGGAGGGGGCGATCCCGGACGCCACGGCCAAGCGGGTCATCAGTGAAATCATCACGCCGCGCTTCAAGGCGGGGGATTTCTACGGCGGGGTTTCCGCAGGTTTGGATCGCCTCATCCAGCTGGTCGAGGGCGAGAAGCTGCCGCCACGCTCGGCCGATCCTTTCGGCTCACTGCCCTCTGGGGGAAGCGTATCCAGCGAGCTGGCCTGGCCTGCCTACATCTTCCTGCTCATTGGCGGCGGATTACTCGTGCAATGGTTCGGGCGTATCCCGGGAGCAGTGGCCATGGGTGCAATCGGAGGGGGGCTGGCCTTCTTGTTCTGGGGCCTGGGACTCGCCATAGTTGTCGCCATCGTTTGTTTCGTCATCGCGCTGGGTGGCGTGACGAAACGCGGTGGGGGAAGCTCCGGTGTCTGGACGAGTGGGGGGGGCGGCAGCAGTGGCGGCGGCTCATCGAGCTGGGGCGGGGGCGGCGGCGGAAGCTTCGGGGGAGGCGGCTCCTCGGGGAGCTGGTGAGCATGCGCTGGATCAAACACCTGATAGTGGACGACTACGCGGTGCGGCGCGACTTCCCCAGGGCCACCCTTCAGGGCATCGAGCGCGCGATTGCGGCGCAGGAAAAGCGCCACCGCGGCGAACTGCGATTCGTGGTCGAAGGCGGGTTGCCTCTGCGCCGGCTGCTCGCGGGCCGGACGGCGCGCCAGCGCGCGATTGAGGTCTTCTCCCGGCTGCGCGTCTGGGACACCGAAGACAATGCCGGGGTGCTGGTATACCTGCTGCTGGCGGACCGCCGAGTGGAGATCGTGGCGGACCGCGGCATCGACGCGCGGGTAGGCAGCGCCGCATGGGACGTGATCTGCCGGGAGATGCAGTCGGCGTTCGGCGACGGCCGTTTCGAGGCCGGCGCGATCCTCGGTATCGAGGCGATCAGCGACCTGCTGGCCCGGCACTTCCCGCCGGGCGACGAAAACCCGAACGAGTTGCCTGACAAGCCCGAAGTGCTCTAACGTAGCGGGCCGGAACTACTCCGGCTCCAGGGAGACCTTCAGTGAAAAACCTATACACCGCGGCGGCTGCGCTGCTTGCCGCTTTCGCGTTCCATGCCGCGGCCCAGCCTGCGGAACCCGTGCTCGCCCTCGCCAAGAAGGAAAAGCCCGCGCTGATCGAGACCATGAAGGACCTGGTGGCGATCGAATCGGGCAGCCGGGACAGCGAAGGCCTGGAAAAAATCGCCAACCTGATTGCGGAGCGCCTCAAGGCGCTGGGTGGCAAGGTGGAATTCGTGGCGCCGGGCGCAGACACCTACAAAATGGAGGATACCCCGCCAACGATCGGGCGCATGGTGCATGCTCGCTTCGAGGGCACGGGCACCAGGAAGATCCTGCTGATCGCGCACATGGACACGGTCTACATCAAGGGCATGATCGCGCAGCAACCTTTCCGCATCGACGGCGACCGGGCCTACGGCCTGGGGATCGCGGACGACAAGCAGGGCATTGCGGTCATCCTGCACACCCTGGCCGTCCTCAAAGGGCTGAATTTTCGCGACTACGGCCTGATCACCGTGCTCATCAACGGCGACGAGGAGATCAGTTCGCCCGGTTCGCGCGCCATGCTCACCAAGCTTGGGAGCGAGCACGACGCAGTGTTCTCCTTCGAGGGCTCGCGCGTCGACTCCGACCGGCTGTCGCTGTCTACCGCCGGCATCGCGGCCGTGATCCTCAACGTGACCGGGCGCGCCTCGCACGCGGGTTCCGCGCCGGAAAGCGGCCGTAACGCCTTGTACGAGCTCGCCCACCAGATGCTGCAGACGCGCGACCTGTCCGATCCGAAGATCGGCGTGAAGATGAACTGGACCACCGCGAGCGCGGGCACCAACCGCAACGTCATCCCGGCAATTGCCAGCGCGACCGCCGACGTACGCGTGCTGCGGGTGTCCGACTACGACGGCATCGAGGCCAGGGTGCGGGAGCGCATCCGCACCACACTGATTCCAGATACCAAGGTGGAGATGATTTTCGAGCGCCGCCGCCCGCCGCTGGAGATCACGGCCGCTTCCAAGGCGCTGGCCGCGCACGGGCAGAAGATCTATCGCGAGCTGGGCAAGGAACTGGTGGTGGGCGAACTCGCCGAGGGGGGCGGGACCGATGCGGCGTTTGCCTCCCTCAAGGCGACCGGGCCCGTGATCGAGCGTTTCGGGCTGCAGGGCTTCGGCGCGCACACCAACAACGCCGAATACGTGCTGCTCAGCTCGATCGAGCCGCGGCTCTACCTCGCCGTGCGCATGATCATGGACTTCGCGACGGGGAAGGCGAAGTAGGCGGCCGCTAGGTTTTGCTCTTAAAGCATATCCCGTGATTTAGTGCGCTTTTGCGTTTGCGCGCACGCGCAAACACGTAAACGCACTAAATCACGGGAGCGGGGAAATTCAAAACCCGCACGGGCTCTACTGGAGAGGGCGGTCTCACCACGAAGCCGCCGGGGGGTACGGGGGGGCTTCATCCCCCTGTTCAATACCCTCAATGTTTCTCGGTCTTCGCGAGCGCCAGCAGCCGGTCGATCTCTTTTGCGTGCGTCACCTTGTTCAGCGTGAACCAGCGCTGCACCAGCGCCATAGTGACCGCCACGAACAGGCCGAACATCACGATCACCCAGGTGATGGAAACGCCCAGGCTGAGCAGGAGCGAATAGGTCGCGATCATCAGCAGGATCGAGGAGTTCTCGTTGAAGTTCTGCACCGCGATCGAGCGCCCGGCGCCCATGAGGTTGTGGCCGCGGTGTTGCAGCAGCGCGTTCATCGGTACGACGAAGAATCCCGCCAACCCCCCGATCAGCACCATGAGCGGGATCGCGAGCCAGATCGTGTCCACGAACACCATTACCGGCACGATGAGCCCCATGGCGATGCCCAGGGGAATGACTTTCACCGCCTGGTCGAGTTTCACCCGCGCCGAGGCAATCACCGCGCCCAGCGCGATGCCGAAGGCCACCACCCCCTGCAGGATCGAGGCGCGCGAGAGGTCGTATCCGAGGTTGTGGCGCGCCCACTCGATGACGATGAATTGCAGCGTCGCACCGGCGCCCCAGAAGAGCGTGGTCACCGCCAGCGAGATCTGGCACAGGTGGTCGCGCCACAGGTGCACGACGCAGCGGGAGAAATCCCTGAGGGTGTCGAGCGGAAGTCCGGGCAGCGGCTTGAGCG
>JANNWA010000396.1:0-7234 GCA_031408275.1 Pseudomonadota bacterium | reverse complement strand
TTCACCAACCGGCAGATGGCGCCGCCAGCCGCGTAATACACGCCGGTCACGCCTCCGGTTCCGATGGTCACGTACTTCTGCTGTGCCTGCGCAGCCGGGGCTGCAAAGGCCAGAACGCCTGCGGACGTAATCGCTGCGGTGAATGCAGTGAGCTTCTTCATGGGTAACTCCATCAGGGTGCGTCAGGCAAGCTTATCGAAGCATGCCCTATGCGGCAAGCGCTTCGGGCACGCCGAGCGTTGCCGCCAGTGCGGTCGAAAACTTCTCCACCAGCTCGTCCAGCTGCGCTTCCTCAACGATAAAAGGCGGCGCAAAGAGCACGTGGTCGCCCTGCACCCCGTCCAGCGTGCCGCCCATCGGGTAGCACATGAGGCCCGCGTTTAGGGCTTCCTTCTTCAGCCGGGCGTTGACCTTCCTTGCCGGATCGAAGGGCTTCTTGGTCGCCCGATCCTCCACCAGTTCGATCGCGAGGAACAGGCCCCGGCCACGGATGTCCCCGACATGGGGATGCCGGCCGAAAGCCGCGCGCAGCTTGCCGTCGAGCGACTCCCCCAACGGGCCGACGCGCGCCAGCAGGCCATCCTCATTCAGGCGCCTTTGCACCGCGAGGGCCCCGGCGCAGGCCGCTGCATGGCCAAGATAGGTATGGCCATGCTGGAAGAACCCGCTGCCGCCGACAATGGCTTCGTAAACCCTCCGGGTTGCGATCACGGCACCGATCGGCTGGTACCCGGCGCCAAGGCCCTTGGCGATGCAGACCAGGTCGGGCACCACGCCCTCCTGCTCGAACGTGAACAGCGCGCCGCAGCGCCCCATCCCACACATCACCTCATCGAGGATGAGCAGGACACCATACTTGTCGCAGACTTCGCGGACGCGCTTGAAATAGCCCGGCACCGCCGCGACCGCACCCAGCGTCGCACCGGCGACGGTCTCCGCAACGAATGCGATCACCTTGTCGCCGCCCAGGCGCAGGATCTCGGCCTCGAGCTCCGCCACGAGCCGAGACGCATAAGCGTCGTCGCCCTCGTCCGTCTCCTTGCCGCGGTAGGCAAAGCAAGGCGATACATGAGCCACGTCGATGAGCAGCGGCTCGAACTGCTTGCGGCGCCATGCATTGCCGCCCACCGCCAGCGCGCCCAGCGTATTGCCGTGATAGCTGCCGCGGCGCGCGATGATGTGCTCGCGCTGCGGCTGTCCCTTCTCGACGAAGTACTGCCGCGCGAGCTTCAGTGCCGCCTCCACCGCCTCGGACCCCCCGGAAACGAAGTAGACGCGATCGAACTCCTTGGGCGAGCGGCGGATCAGCTCGTCGGCGAGCGCCTCCATCGGCTCATTGGTGAAAAAGGAAGTGTGCGCGAACGGAAGGCGGTCGAGCTGCGCCTTGATCGCCGCCACTACAGCGCGATCCGAGTGCCCGAGGCAGGACACCGCAGCGCCGCCGGAAGCGTCCAGGTACCGCTTGCCTTCGCGGTCGAAGAGGTAGGCGCCGTCGCCGCGCACGACGACGGGATAGTCATTTTTCGGGTTGCGGTGAAATACGTGGCTCACGCGACCCCCGGCGTTTATGCGGCGAGCTTTTCGTGCAGCAACGTACGCCGCGCTTCGAGCTCTCCCGGCAGGTGGGTGCCGAGCTTGCCCAGCAGCTCGTCGTGCGAATGCAGCTCCTCGGCCCAGGCATCGTGCTCGACCTCGCTCAGCTGGGCGTATTGGTCGCGAGTGAATTTCTCCAGCCCTTTCCAGGACAGGTCATCGTAGCCGGGCATGATTCCAAGCGGCGTGGCCCTGCCCTTGGCGCTGCCTTCGCAGCGCTCCACGATCCACTGCAGGACCCGCATGTTTTCCCCGAAGCCGGGCCAGATGAACTTGCCCGCCGCATCGCGCCTGAACCAGTTGACGCGGAAGATCTTCGGCGCCTTTGCGGCAGCCTTGCCGACCTTGAGCCAGTGCGCGAAGTAGTCGCCGATGTTGTAGCCGCAGAACGCCAGCATCGCCATCGGGTCGCGCCGCACCACGCCCACCTTGCCGGTGATCGCGGCGGTCGTTTCGGAGCCCAGCGTGGCGGCCATATAGACGCCGTCTTCCCAGCTCGGGGCCTCGACCACGAGCGGCACCGTAGACGAGCGCCGGCCGCCGAACAGGAACGCTGAAATCGGCACGCCGGCCGGGTCTTCCCACTTGGCGTCCATGGACGGGCACTGGGACGCTGGAACCGTGAAGCGTGAATTCGCATGCGCCGCCAGCCTTCCGCAGTCGGGAGTCCACTCCTGTCCCTGCCAGTCGATCAGTTTGGCAGGGGGCGTATCGGTCATACCCTCCCACCAGACGTCGCCCTCCGGCGTGAGCGCAACGTTCGTGAAAATTACGTTCGCATGCAGGGTCTTCATCGCATTCGGGTTGGTGTGGTCGGACGTTCCCGGCGCAACGCCAAAGAATCCCGCCTCGGGATTGATCGCGTAAAAACGCCCGTCCTTGCCCGGCTTGAGCCAGGCAATATCCTCGCCGATGGTGGTGATTTTCCATCCCCCGAAGCTCGCGGGCGGGATCAGCATCGCGAAATTGGTCTTGCCGCACGCCGAGGGAAACGCCGCCGATACGTAGTGCTTCTCGCCCCTTGGCGACTCCACGCCGAGGATCAGCATATGCTCGGCCAGCCAGCCTTCGTCCCGAGCCATCACCGATGCGATGCGCAGGGCAAGGCACTTCTTGCCGAGCAGGGCATTGCCGCCGTAACCCGAACCGAACGACCAGATCTCACGCGTCTCCGGGAAGTGGACGATCCACTTTTCCTTGTCGTTGCAGGGCCAGGGCACATCCTTCTGGCCTGCCGCGAGGGGCGCCCCCACCGAGTGGACACAGGGTACGAATGCGCCGTCTTCGCCGATATGGTCGATCACGGCACGCCCCATGCGGGTCATCATGCGCATGTTGACCACGACATAAGCCGAATCCGAAACCTCTACCCCGACCTGGGCGATGTGCGAACCGATCGGCCCCATCGAGAACGGCACCACGTACATGGTGCGCCCGCGCATACAGCCGTCGTACAGGCGGTCGAGCGTGCCGCGCATCTCGCCGGGTTCCACCCAGTTGTTCGTCGGCCCGGCATCGTCCTTCTTCGCGCTGCAGATGAAAGTGCGGTCTTCCATGCGCGCCACGTCGGTGGGATGCGAGCGCGCGAGGTAGCTCCCGGGGCGCAGCTTCTCGTTCAGCTTGATGAACGTTCCCGCGGCTACAAGCTCCGCGCACAAGCGGTCGTTCTCCCCCTGCGACCCGTCGCACCACACGATCCGTTCAGGCTTTGTAAGCCGCGCGATCTTCGAAACCCATTCGCGCAGGCTGCGGTGGCGCACATAGTCCGGGGCGCTGGAAATATCGATGCGAGGGTCGTTCATGCGGTGGACTCCAAAATGAAAACGGCCCAGGGCTGGCCGGGCCGATATTCTTGATTTCTGATGCGTGGAATTGTAGCAGTGCCACCTGATCCCGGGCTAGCCACCACACGATACCTGGAGGAGTGAGTGCTGCGCAGCAATTCCGCGATTCATCCTTGCAACTATTTGTATCTCTATGCTTTTCCGAGTCTTGCCGCAATCGCTCGCGCGCACCTGAAAAACATCCCCGTGCCGGTCACGAGGACAATCACGCGAGTCACGTGCGCTGCGGTGACCAGCGGCACCCCAAGCTGCAGCACTTTGGCCGTGATACACATTTCGGCGATACCGCCCGGTGCGGTCGCGAGCACGGCGCTGGGCACGGGCAGCCCATAGGCCCAGGCCATTCCCGCGCCCAGTGTTGCCGCAAGCACGATTGCCAGCAGGATGCTCGCCAACGTCGCCGCGACGAACCCCGGCACCCTGTCCAGAAAACTGCGCTCAAAGCGGCCCCCCAGCGCGCAGCCGATCAAGAGCTGGCCCAGATTCGAAATCAGTGAAGGCATGGCCGAGAACTGCACTTCGCTCACTGTAAGCGCCACAACGCTGAACAGCGCACCGAGCATGAACGCGTTCGGGGCGCCAGCTGCGGTCAGCGCGCCGCCGCCTGCCGCCGCGATGACCAGAAGCAGCGCCAGCCGGCCCCAGTCAAGCGTCGAAGCGGCGGGGACATAGACGTCCGCGCCGTGGACCCCCGAGTAGGTAAGCACGAACGGAACGACAACCACCACCGCCAGAATGCGCATCGACTGCGCAATCGCGACGCGGTCTACCCGGGCGCCGAACCGTTCGGCCAAGACCGCCATCTCGGCAGCACCGCCTGGCACACTAGCAAAAAACGCCGTCGTCCGGTCGGTATCCGTGACCGTGCTGACGAACCAGGCGCAGGCGCAGGCGATCAGGATGGCCAACGCCGCTGCCAGCAACAGGAATTGCCAGTACGACACGACCTGCTGCGCCACAACGGGCGTGAAATACAGGCCCAGCGCTGTGCCGATGATCACCTGGCCGACCTGCCGCCCGCCCGCCGGCGCCCTGAGGCGGGCGCCACTGAAATTGAAAACAGCCATGAAAAACAACGGCCCGATCATCCAGGGCAAGGGCGTCCTCAGCCAGGAAAAAAGCGCTCCGCCTGCAGCACACAGTGCGAGGCTCGCAAGCGGATTGAGGTAGGTGTCGCGCGGCGCCTTCACTTGCCAATGCAGAAACGCGAGAAGATTTCCCCAAGCAGGTCATCCGCGCTGAATTCCCCAGTGATTGCGGCCAGGGCTTCCTGCGCGATGCGCAATTCCTCCGCGAAGAACTCAGGCTGTTCGTGCTGGCGCGCCGCGGCCTCGAGTCGCTCCCCCGCCAGCGTCAGCGCGCGCAGATGCCGCTCGCGCGCGACGAACACCGACTCTCCCGACGGATCCCACCCGGCGGCCTGGAGCAGGGCAGTACGCAGGAAATCCATACCGGAATCGGCCTTGGCCGATACGAAGACTTCCTGTGGATCCCCTTGGCGCAACGAGGGAGCGATGCCGGCCAGGTCGATCTTGTTGAAAACATGCATGCGCCGCACATCCGGCGGAAGGCGGGCCAGGACCTCTCGATCCGCGGTCGTAACGCCGACAGACGCATCGAACATCACCAGCACCACGTCCGCGCGGCTGACCTCTCGCCAGGTGCGTTCGATGCCCAGGCGCTCGACTTCATCCCCCGCTTCCCGCAGGCCCGCCGTATCGATAATGTTGAGCGGCACACCATCAATCGATATCGCCTCGCGTACGGTATCCCGAGTCGTACCGGGTACCGGGGTGACGATCGCGCGGTCCTCGCCCGCGAGGCGGTTCAGCAGGCTCGATTTGCCGACGTTTGGGCGGCCGGCTAGCACGATATTGATTCCCGAGCGCAACAGGCTTCCTTGCCGGCTGCGCGCGAAAACCCCGGCAAGCGCCGTCCTGACCACCGTAAGCCGGCGCTGCATGTCCGCACGGTCGAGCGCGTCGATCTCCTCTTCCGGAAAATCGAGGCATGCCTCGGTAATCGCGCGCAACTCCGTCAGTTGGGCGACCAGGGCTTCGATCGCCGCCGAGAACTCCCCCGACAGGGACCTCAACGCGCCTCGCGCAGCTTGCGCGGTCGCCGCTTCAATGAGGTCCGCCACGCCTTCCGCCTGCGCGAGGTCGAGTTTGCCGTTGAGGAAAGCGCGGCGGGTAAACTCCCCGGGCCCGGCCAGCCGCGCCCCCGCGTCGATACAGGCAGCGAGCACGGAACCGAGCACCACCGGCCCGCCATGGCCCTGCAGCTCCAATACTGCTTCCCCGGTGTAGGAACCGGGCCCCGGAAAATAGACCGCGATACCCTTGTCGAGCGGCGCGCCTTCGGCATCACGCATCTGCGCCAGCGTGGCGCGGCGCGGCGCGGGCAACGCGCCTAAGAGGCTTTCGGCAATCGCGGGGACGTTCGACCCCGAGATCCGGACAATCCCTACCCCGCCGCGGCCAGCCGGCGTGGAGATCGCAGCGATCGTATCGCAGGCGGGGTCAGCGCTTGGCATGGGCAGGTCTGTCGCGCTCGAACATGCGCTGTATCTGCCATTGCTGTGCAATTGAAAGGATGTTGTTGACGAGCCAGTAAAGAACAAGGCCCGCCGGAAAGAAGAAAAAGAAGATGCTGAACACGAACGGCATGAACATCATCACCTTGGCCTGAACCGGGTCCGGAGGCACCGGGTTCAGCTTTGTCTGGATCACCATGGTGACCGTCATGAGGATAGGCAGCACATAAAACGGGTCGAGCGCGGCCAGGTCGTGGATCCAGAGCATGAACGGCGCATGGCGGAGTTCGATCGCGGCGAGAAGTACCCAGTAGAGGGCGATGAAGACCGGGATCTGCACCAGGATCGGAAAGCACCCGCCCAGCGGATTGATCTTCTCCGTCTTGTACAACTCCATCATGGCCTGGTTCTGGCGCGCCCGGTCGTTAGCGTACATCTCGCGGATCTTGGTGAGCCTCGGCGTGACCAGCTTCATCTTCGCCATTGACCTGTAGCTCGCCGCCGACAGGGGGAAGAACACCAGCTTCAGCGTGACCGTCAGCAGAATGATCGCCACGCCCCAGTTGCCCGCAATGCTGTGGTACTTCTCCAGCAGCCAGAACAGCGGCCAGGCAATGATCGTGAGCCAACCGTAGTCGACCACCAGGTCGAACCCCGGCGCCACGTCCTGCAGCCTGCGCTGTTCCTGCGGGCCGGCGTAAAGGGGCGCACTGACCTTCGCCGTCGCCCCGGGCGCGATCGTCGCGACCGGCATCACCACCCGGCCGCCATACACTCCGTCGGGCCGCTTTTCCATGACATAGTCGCGCTGGCCGGTGCCGCCGGGAACCCAGGCGGCCACGAAATAATGCTGCACAAAGGCAATCCAACCATCGCTCGCCTGCTTCAGGTGGTCCGGCTTGCCCTTGTCGATGTCCGAAAACTGCAGCTTCTCGAACTTCCTTTCGCTGGTGTACTGGGCGAAACCGTTGAAACTCTGCGCGCCGAACGACTGGGCGAGCGAGCTCCCGCCTGCGGGTTGCTTGCCGTCATGGGTGAGTTGGAAGTAGGCGTGCGGCGCGACCGGAGCCGAGCCGCCGTTGCGCATTTCGATCGCAACGTCGATCGAGTAGGTATCGCGCTTGAACGTGTAGACCTTCTCGACAGCCAGGCCATCCTTGCCGTCGGCCGCGAGCCGCAGTTCCAGCGTGGACTTGCCCTCGCCGAGCGTGCGCTCCCCGGGCAGGACCCGCCATAAGGAGCGGTGATTGGGGCCGCCGTC
>JANNWA010000395.1:0-1966 GCA_031408275.1 Pseudomonadota bacterium | reverse complement strand
TCGCGGCGGCGGCGCCGCAGGTGCCGCAGGCCCTCTTACACCAGATGGCGGTGGGTGGCAGAATGATCCTGCCGCTGAAAACACCGCAGGCCGGGCGCGGGACCCAGCAACTGGTGCTGATCGAACGCAGCCCGCGCGGATACACGGAGGCGGCCATGGATGCCGTGAGATTCGTACCCCTTGAGACAGGAAAATTGTGATGCCGGACACAAGCCGCGCTGCGACCTGCCACCGAGCGGTGACGTGCGCAACCATGGTGCTGGTCATGCTGCTGGCCGGGTGCGCGAGCAAGCCGACGTCCGCGCCCGTGGTCGACCGCTCCCCGGTGCAGGCGCCTGCGTCCAAGCCCCCGGTGGCGCAGGTTGTTCCTGTGCCCGGTGCAGCCGCTCCCACGGCACCGCCGTCCAGCGGTTACTACCAGGTCAAGCGCGGTGACACGCTCTACAGCATTGCGCTCGACCATGGCGCCGACCACAGGGACCTGGTGAAGTGGAACCGGCTCGACAACCCCAACCGGATCCAGGTCGGGCAGACGTTGCGCGTCACGGCGCCCGAGGCGGAGAAGGGCGTGCAGGTAGGCGCGGCGCGCGGGTCCGGAGCGGTGGAATCGCGTCCGCTCGACGCACGCGCGCCGGAGACAAAGCCCGCCATCGCTGCCGGCAACACCGCCGGCATGAAGACCGAGCCCAAGGCGCTGCGCTTGCCGTATTCGCCCGAGAACGTCGCGCTGTTGCAAAAGAGCGACCCGGGTGCCGCGCCGCCGCCCCAAGCCGCAAAGCCGGAACCGCAGGCGTCCGCTGCGCAGGCCCCCAAGCCTGCTGCCGAGCCGGCGCCGAAGCCGGCGGCCGTCCCTACGCCGGGTACGGACCCGGAGGCCATCGAGTTCATCTGGCCGGTGCGCGGCAAGGTGCTCGCCGGGTTCGCAGAGCCGGCCAACAA
The DNA here is from genome assembly GCA_031408275.1 of Pseudomonadota bacterium. Taxonomy (GTDB): domain Bacteria; phylum Pseudomonadota; class Gammaproteobacteria; order Burkholderiales; family SG8-39; genus SZAS-79. Next base: position 1,027 of record JANNWA010000395.1, on the reverse strand, counting down.
GGGTGTGGACATTTCCGGCAAGCCTGGCGACCCGGTGGTGGCCGCTGCGCCGGGCCGCGTCATTTACGTCGGCACCGGGATCCGGGGCTACGGCAAGCTGATCGTCATCAAGCACGACAACAACTTCAACAGCGTCTACGCGCACAACCGCGAGATCCTCGTGAAGCAGGACCAGGCGGTCGCTCGTGGCCAGAAGATCGCCGAGCTTGGCGACACCGACGCCGATGTGCCCAAGCTGCACTTCGAGATCCGCAAGTCGGGCAAACCGGTCGACCCGGCGAAGTACCTGCCGCCGTCGTGAGTCCAAAGCGCGAAAGCGCTTTGCCGCCGGAGCGCCTGCGGACGATCCTCAAACGCCGCCGCTTGTCCCGGGACTCGCTGCTCTAAGGCGACTTGCCTGCGCGGGCCGTGCGCAGTCCTTCGCGCAGCGCTTCGGCCAGGTCGTTGACCGCGGCGGCATAGAACGAGCTGCGGTTGTAACGCGTGATCACGTAGAAGTTGTCCAGGCCCACGCGGTACTCGCTCGTCCGGTCGGGGGTTTCGAGCTCGATCAGCGCGCCCAGCGCGTCCGGCTTCGGGGCGGGCTCGGCGCGCACGAGCACACCCGCCGCCGCGAACTCCGCGAGGGTGCGCGAAGGCTTGATTCCGGCGACGACGAGTGCCGCGATGTCGGCGGTTCCCGGTTGGGCCGCGTACACGATCGGCTCGCCGGGAACCCACCCGTGGGAACGCAGGAAATTCGCCACCGATCCGATCGCATCCACGGGGCTCGAGCGCAGCCGGGCCACGCCGTCGCCGTCGAAATCCACGGCCCAGCGCCGATAGCTGCCCGGCATGAACTGCGGGATCCCGATCGCGCCCGCGTACGACCCGCGCACGTCGAGAACATCGAGGCCGGCCTCGCGTGCGAACAGCAGGTAGGCCTCGAGCTCCGAGCGGAAGAACTCGGCGCGCGGCGGGTAGTCGAAAGCGAGCGTGGCTAGCGCATCGACGACGCGCCATTTGCCCATGTTCTGGCCGTAGAACG
>JANNWA010000394.1:0-7643 GCA_031408275.1 Pseudomonadota bacterium | reverse complement strand
ACAGGATGCTCGACTTGCCGGACGCTTCCAGCATGCCTTTACCGCTCTTGGACAGGATCGAGGAGCCGTTCATTGTTGGATTTGGGTGGCAGGAAAACTCGGCGCGGGAGTGTAGATTGTATATGGGGCGCTCGCCCCGGTGTAGGCCGGGAAAGCTAGGCCGGTGTTCCGTACCCCCCGCCTCCCGGCGACTCGATTACGAAAACATCCCCCGGGTTCATCTCCGTCCTGTCCGCAGGCCCAAGCTCGGTAACGCTGCCGTCGGCGCGTTCGACGCGGTTGCGCCCGGCCACGCCCTCGCCGCCGCCCGCCATGCCGTGCGGCCGCACCAGGCGGTGCCCGGACAGGATGGCCGCGGTCATGTGCTCCAGGAACCGTACCCGCCGCACCCCGCCATGGCCGCCGCGCCAGAGCCCGCGGCCGCCGGAACCACCCCTCACCTCGAAGCTTTCGAGCAGCACGGGGAACCGCCATTCGAGCACTTCGGGGTCGGTCCGGCGCGAGTTGGTCATGTGAGTCTGCACGACATCGGTCCCGTCGAATCCCGGCCCGGCCCCGGAGCCCCCGGCGACGGTTTCATAGTATTGATACCGGTCGTTGCCGAACGTGAAGTTGTTCATGGTCCCTTGCGAGGCGGCCATGACGCCCAGCGCGCCGTAGAGCGCGTCCGTGATGCACTGCGACGTCTCCACGTTGCCGGCCACGACTGCGGCGGGATAGCGCGGGTTGAGCATGCATCCTTCGGGGATGATCACCTTGAGCGGCTTGAGGCAGCCGGCGTTCAGCGGGATGTCGTCGTCGACCAGCGTGCGGAACACGTATAACACCGCGGCCATGCAGACCGCGGAAGGCGCGTTGAAGTTGTTGGGCAGCTGCGGCGTGGTGCCGGTGAAGTCGATCGTCGCGCTCCTGCGATCGGCGCCGATCGAAATCTTCACCCGGATCCGGGCGCCGTTGTCCATGGGGTAGTCGAACGCCCCGTCCTTCAGCACCCCGATCACGCGGCGCACCGACTCCTCGGCGTTGTTCTGCACGTGGAGCATGTAGGCGCGCACGACATCGAGGCCGAAGTGCGCGACCATGCGCCGCAGTTCCTGCACGCCCTTTTCATTGGCGGCGATCTGCGCCTGCAGGTCGGCGAGGTTCTGGACTACGTTGCGCACCGGGTAGCGCCCGGAGGTGAGGAGTTCGACGGTCTCCTTTTCGCGGAACCGGCCGCCCTCGACGAGGAGGAAGTTGTCGATCAGCACGCCCTCTTCCTCGACGGTCTTCGAGTCCGGGGGCATGGACCCCGGCGTGATTCCGCCGATGTCCGCGTGGTGGCCGCGCGAGCCGACGTAAAAGAGCACCGCGCCGCCGGCGTCGTCCCACACGGGCGTGATCACCGTGACGTCCGGCAGGTGGGTGCCGCCGTTGTAGGGGGCGTTGAGCACGAACACGTCGCCGGGCTTCATGCGGCCCGAATTCTCCCGGATGACGGTCTTGATGGACTCGCCCATCGAACCCAGGTGCACCGGCATGTGCGGCGCGTTGGCGATCAGGTTGCCTGCGGCGTCGAAGAGGGCGCAGGAGAAGTCCAGCCGCTCCTTGATGTTCACCGAGTAGGCGGTGTTCTGCAGCCGCAGGCCCATCTGCTCGGCGATCGACATGTACAGGTTGTTGAAGATCTCCAGCATTACCGGGTCGGCCTGGGTGCCCAGCGCCATGCGCGCCTCGCGCGGCACTACCCGCTCGAGCACGAGGTCGTTGGCTGCCGTGACCTCGGCGCGCCAGCCGGGCTCGACCACCGTGGTGGCATTGGCCTCGGCGATGATGGCGGGGCCCTCCACGCGGCAGCCCGCGCCCAGTTCATCGCGGCGATAAACGGGTGTTTCACGCCAGCGGCCGCCGGAGAACATCCTGACCGTCTCCACCGGCGCGGGTTCGCCCCGCGCAGGCGCCTGGCCGGCCCCGGCCAGCGCCTCGGCCGCGCCGATTGCCTCGGCCGAAACCGCCTCGACGATCAGCGCCTTGCCCGGCATCAGGAAACTGTACTGCTGCCGGTAGGCTTCCTCGAAGCGGGCAACCATCTCGGCGACGGTACCCAGCGTGACGACAAGCGCGGTGTCGGTGCCTTCGTACTTAAGGTGCACCCGCCGCACGTCGCGGATGCGCGCATCCTCCACGCCCTGGCCGAGCAGTTCGGCGCGCGCCTCGGCGGCGAGCCTGCCCAGTTCGTCTGCGAGGAAGTGGTGCGCGCCTTCGTCCAGCCTGGCCTCGACCGCCTTCTGCCGCATGGCGGTCTGGTCCGCCAGGCCCATGCCGTACGCCGACAGCACGCCCGCGAACGGGTGGATGAAGACCCGCGTCATCGCAAGCGCATCCGCAACCATGCACGCATGCTGTCCGGCCGCGCCGCCGAAGCAGCAGAGGGTGTATCCGGTGACGTCGTGGCCGCGCTGCACCGAGATATGCTTGATCGCGTTGGCCATGTTGCCCACTGCGATGTTGACGAAACCTTCGGCCACTTCCTCCGGGGAGCGCGCGTCGCCCGTGGCGGCGCGGATCGTTTCGGCGAGCTCGACGAACTTGCGGCGCACGACTTCCCTCTCCAGGGGCGCATCCCCGTCCGGCCCGAACACTGGCGGAAAGAATTGCGGCTGGATTTTGCCGAGCATCACGTTGGCATCAGTCACGGCGAGCGGGCCGCCGCGCCGGTAGCTGGCCGGCCCGGGGTTGGCGCCGGCGGAGTCGGGCCCGACCCGGTAACGCGCACCGTCAAAATGCAGGATCGAACCGCCCCCCGCGGCCACGGTGTGAATGCTCATCATGGGTGCGCGCATGCGTACGCCGGCGACCCGGGTTTCGAACTCCCGCTCGAACTCGCCGGCGTAGTGCGACACGTCGGTGGAGGTCCCGCCCATGTCGAACCCGATGATGCGGTCGAACCCAGCCGCGAGCGACGTGCGTACCGCGCCGACGATGCCGCCGGCGGGCCCCGAGAGGATCGAGTCCTTGCCCTGGAAGCGGCGCGCGTCGGTGAGGCCGCCGTTCGACTGCATGAACATCACGCGCACGCCCTCGAGCTCGCCCGCAACGCGCTCGACGTAGCGGCGCAGGATCGGCGAAAGGTACGCATCCACAACCGTGGTGTCGCCGCGCCCGACGAGCTTCATCAGCGGGCTGGCCCGGTGCGACACCGAGATCTGGACGAACCCCGCCTCGCGCGCGAGGTCCGCCACGCGGGCTTCGTGCTGCGTGTGACGGTACCCGTGCATCAGCACGATCGCGATCGAGGCGAATCCGCGCGCCCGGGCGATAGCGAGGTCCGCCCGGACCTGCGCCTCGTCGAGCGGCCGCAGCACCTCGCCGCGTGCGGCAATGCGCTCGTCGACCTCGAACACCTCGCCATACAGCATCTCCGGCAGCACGATATGTCGATCGAAGATCCGCGGCCGGTTCTGGTAGGCGATGCGCAGCGCGTCGCGAAAGCCGCGCGTGATGAAGAGCACCGTGGGCTCGCCCTTCCTTTCCAGCAGCGCGTTTGTCGCCACTGTGGTGCCCATCTTGACCGCCTCGATCTCACGCGCGGGAATCGGCGCGCCCGGCACAACGCCCAGCAATTCGCGAATGCCCTGGATCGCCGCATCGGCGTAGCGGCCCGGGTTTTCCGAAAGGAGCTTGTGGGTGAGAAGCGACCCGTCGGGGCGGCGGGCGACGACGTCGGTGAACGTGCCGCCCCGGTCGATCCAGAATTGCCAGCGGGGCGCGGAAGATGTCATCGGAAACGGTGCAATGGTTGAAAGCGGCACATTCTATCTTCCCGCGCACCGCTCCATTTCCAAAATACCCGGATGCTAAGATGCGCTGCATGCATCTTTCCCCCGGCTCGGTCTGGCTGACCGTGCTTCTCGGGCTGCTCGTCGCGCTGACCCCCCTCGGAACCGACGCGTACCTTCCGGCGCTGCCGGCGATCGCCCTGGCTTTCGGCGAGCCCGTGAGCGCGGTGCAGCTGACCATCACCACGTTCTTCCTCGGCATCGCAGCCGGCCAGCTGGCGTGGGGCCCGTTGTCGGACCGGTACGGCAGGAAGCCCGTGCTGCTCGCCGGGCTCGCCCTGTATCTGGCCGCGACGCTCGCCTGCCTGAACGCCGAATCGGTCGGCGCGATCGTGCTGTGGCGGTTCGTCCAGGCGCTGGGCATGTCGAGCGGGCCGGTCATCGCCCGCACGATCGTGCGCGACCTGCACAGCCACGAGCAGGCCGCCCGCATGCTCGCACGCATGATGATCGTGTTCGGCGTCGTTCCGATCGGCGCGCCCCTCGTCGGGGCGCAGTTGCTCGCCTGGTGGGACTGGCGCGCCGTGTTCTGGCTGCTGGCCTTCATGGCCGTCGCGTTGCTCGGCGGCGTGGCTGCGGGGCTGGCCGAAACCGCGCCGCGGGAGCGCAGCGCGATGTCGCCCGGACGGATCCTCGAGATTTTCGGCAGCGTCGTGCGCGAGCGCCGGTTCACCTCGCCTTTCGCAGTGATGCTTGCCTCGCAGACGGGAATTTTCGCCTTCGTCACCAGTTCCGCTTTCGTGCTGGTCAAGGCGCTGGGGCTCTCCCCGCGCGAGTACAGCGTGCTTTTCGCCGTCGTGATGATCGGGCAGATCACGGGGGCCTGGTTCACCAGCCGGATGGTCATGCGCCTCGGGATCGCCGGCATGCTGCGGTTCGGCACTCGCCTCGGGTGCGCGTCGGGGCTTCTGGCGGCCGCCCTCGCCTGGGGCGGGGTCAACCACTGGCTGGCGATCGCGCTTCCCTGCATGGCCTACATGTTCTCCGCGAGCTGCATCATTCCGAACGCGACGGCGGCCGCCCTGTCATCTTTCAGGAGCAACACCGGCACGGTGTCTTCGCTGATGGGGGCCTCCACGTTCGTGCTCGGCGCCCTGATCGGCATTGCGCTGGGCGCACTGTACGACGGCACGGCCCGCCCGATGGCTACCGCGTTCGCCCTTGCCGGCGTGGCTGCGCTCCTGGCGGAACGCTATCTCGTGCGACGGACCGGAGTGACCTAGAATCCGGGGTTCACACCCTTTCCGTCCCCACGCCATGAACGCCGATTCGCCCAAGTCCCTTGTTTACTCTGAACCCGCCGCGCTGCGCGCAGCGATTCGCGCCGGCAAGTTCGACGCGCACACCTCCGGCCAGTGCCCGGGCTACGCCCAGGCCAACCTGGCGGTCCTGCCCAGGGACTACGCGGCGGAATTCCTGCGCTTCTGCCAGCTCAACCCGAAGCCCTGCCCGATCCTGGGCATCTCCGAACCCGGCGACCCGCGCATCCCGGCGCTGGGGGCGGACGTCGACATCAGCACCGATATCGGCGGGTATTTCGTCTTCAAGGACGGCGAAATGACCGGGGAAGCGCCGAATCTCAAAGGCGTCTGGCGCGACGACATGGTGGCGTTCGCCATCGGCTGCTCGTTCTCGTTCGAAGAGGCGCTGGTCGAAGGCGGCATCCGCCTGCGCCACATCGACCAGGGCCGCAACGTCGCCATGTACCGGACAAACATCGCCACGCAGGGCGCCGGCCGGTTCGGCGGGCCCACGGTGGTGTCCATGCGTCCGATGAAGCCGGTGGACGCCATCCGCGCGATCCAGATCACATCGCGCTTTCCCAATGTGCACGGCGCGCCGATCCACTTCGGCGACCCGGCGGCGATCGGCATCGCCGACATAGGCAAGCCCGACTTCGGCGACGCGGTGGAGATCCGCAAGGGCGAAGTCCCGGTGTTCTGGGCCTGTGGCGTGACCCCGCAATCGGCGATCCGCGCGGCAAAGCCGCCTTTGTCGTTCACCCACAAGCCGGGCTGCATGCTCGTCACCGACCTGCGCAATTCGCAGCTCGCAGTGTTCTAGCGTTCCGGGATGGATAGCGCAGACGCGGTCGTCATCGGCGCGGGCGTGGTCGGCCTCGCCATCGCGCGGGAACTCGCCCTCGCCGGCCGGGAGGTGATCATCCTCGAAACCGAGAACGCCATCGGGACCGCGACCAGTTCGCGCAATTCGGAGGTGATCCACGCTGGCATCTACTATCCGCGCGGCTCGCTCAAGGCGCGCGCCTGCCTGGAGGGCAAGACGCTCCTGTACCAGTATTGCGCCGAGCGCGGCATCCCGCACATGCGCTGCGGCAAGCTGATCGTCGCCACCAGCGAGGCGCAACTGGGTGAACTGGAAGGCATTCGGGCCAAGGCCCACGCCAACGGCGTCACGGACGTGGCGTGGATGAGCAAGGACGAGGCGCAGGCGATGGAACCCGCCGTGTCCTGCGTAGGCGCTCTGCACTCGCCGTCGACCGGCGTTGTCGACAGCCACGCGCTGATGCTTGGCCTGCTCGGTGATGCCGAGGCGCACGGCGCCATGCTCGCCGTCCTCTCGCCGCTCGAGAGCGCAAGGGTATGCAGCGACGGCAGGATCGAACTGCATGTCGGCGGCGCCGAGGCCATGCACCTTTCGGCGCGGACCGTGGTGAACTCGGCAGGCCTGACCGCTCCGTCGCTCGCGCGCCGCATTGACGGCTATCCCGTGGACAAGGCGCCGCCGGAGTTCTACGCGAAGGGGAATTACTACTCGCTGGTCGGGAAATCGCCGTTCTCCCGGCTTGTCTACCCGGTTCCCGAACCCGGCGGGCTCGGCGTCCACGTCACCATCGACCTGGGCGGGCAGGCGCGCTTCGGCCCGGACGTGGAGTGGATCGACCGGATCGGCTATGACGTCGATCCGCGCCGGGCCGACAAGTTCTACGCGGCGATCCGCCGCTACTGGCCGCAACTGCCCGACGGCGCGCTGGCCCCGGGCTATGCCGGTATCCGGCCGAAGATCGCCGGACCGAACGACCCGGCGCCGGATTTCGTCATCCAGGGACCGGCCGAGCACGGCGTGACGGGGCTGGTCAACCTGTTCGGCATCGAATCCCCCGGACTGACCGCCAGCCTGGCGCTCGCCAGGGACGTGGCACGGCGATTGCATTGACACTGACCGAGCGCATGGCTGACACTTCGGGCACCGGTCGGTTTTGACCACGCCCCAGACCGAAAACCACTCAGGAGACCCCATGAAGACCCGCATCGATTCGCACAAATTCGCGCGCAGGACGTTCCTAGCCGCCGCATCCGCCGTCGCACTGGCGTTCGCGGCAGGCACCACAATGGCGCAGACCAAGTGGGATATGCCCACCCCGTACTCGCCCGCGATTTTCCACACCGAGAACATCCAGCAGTTCGCCAACGACGTCGAGAAGGCGAGCGGCGGCAAGCTCAAGATCCAGGTCCATGCAAATGCGTCGCTCCTCAAGATGCCCGAGATCAAGCGCGGCATCCAAAGCGGCCAGGTGCAGATCGGCGAGATCCTGCTGGCCGCCTATGCAAACGAGGACGCGATGTTCGAGCTCGACGGCGTGCCCTTCCTCGCCACCAGCTACGCAGACGCGATGAAGCTCTACAAGGCGTCGCGCTCGGCGCTCGAAAGCCACCTCGGCAAGCAGGGCATCAAGCTGCTCTATGCCGTGCCCTGGCCGCCGCAAGGCCTGTTCTCGAAGAAAGAGGTCAAGTCGGCCGCCGACATGAAAGGCCTCAAGTGGCGCGCCTACAGCCCGGCCACCGCAAAGATCGCCGAGCTCGT
>JANNWA010000393.1:0-4827 GCA_031408275.1 Pseudomonadota bacterium | reverse complement strand
CGCCAGCTCCTCCTGCCACTTGATTACGGTGGGTGCCTTGCGCAGCTTGGCGACGTCTTCCAGCGTCTCGACGAAGTACGGACCGTTCATCACCGCGATCCCGGGGACATAGTTGCCCATGCGCGCCGAGTCGGTGTTCTGGCCGATGTTCGCACCCTGGCGGATCTGCTCGATGATGTCCTCCTCCTTGCCCAGTTGCGAGCTGTGGAAGACCTCGATCTTGAGCCCGCCCTTGGTACGCGCCTCGACCGCCTTGGCCCAATTGAGGAAGCCCTCGTGATAGGGCTCTTTGGGGCCGAGCACGTGGTTGAGCTTGAGCGAATGCTGGGGTTGCGCGTAGGCGAATGAACACGCCAGCCCGAGCAGCAGAGTGATGGCGGTGAAGACGATTCTCATAGGGAACTTCCCTCCAGTTGTTGACGAGTTTGCAAGAGACTTGTGAACCTGCGCACGCAAAGCGAAAAGTCCGCCATCAGTCGAGCGGCGGCAGCTTCCCGTCGCGCACCACGCGCGCCCATTTTTCGACTTCACCCCGAAAATATCGGCCGAACTCCTCTGGCCCGCCAGTCATCGGCTCGGCGCCACGCTCCGTGATCTGTGCCCGTACCTCTGGGTTCTCCATCGCCCTGTTGATCGCCATATTGAGTTTCAGGGCAACGTCCGGTGGCGTCCCGGTGGGCGCAAAGAACCCGTGCCAGGCAATGAACTCGTAGCCCGGCACGCCGGCTTCCATCACGGTCGGCAGTTCCGGCGCGGCGGCAGATCGCCTGGCCGAGGTCACTGCCAGTCCGCGCACTTTTCCCTGCTTGACCTGGCCGATCATCGAGGGCATCAGGTCAAACATCACATCGACCCGGCCCGCAATAAGATCAGGCAGCGCCTGGCCGGCGCTCTTGTAGGGTACGTGCAGCAGATCGACGCCCGCCACGACCTTGAACAACTCGACGGCGAGGTGATTCGACGTTCCCGGGCCGGACGAGGCGAACGTCAGCTTGCCTGGCTGGGCGCGAGCCAGCGCGAGGAGTTCGGCAATGGACTTTGCCGCAACGCCGTTCGATACCACCGCGATGTTCGGAATGGTGGCCAAGCCCGCGACAGGCGCAAGGTCCTTGACCGGATCGAAGGGCATTTTGCGCATCAAGCTCGGGCTGGACGCGAGGCTCGTTGCAGTGAGCAATACGGTATAGCCGTCCGGCCCGGAACGCTTCGCCACCGACTCGGCGCCCAAGTTGCCGCCCGCACCGGGCCGGTATTCGATGATGACCTGCTGCCCGAGGGCTTCGCCCATCTTTATCGACACGATCCTGCCCAGGATATCGGCGGTGCCGCCTGGGGCGTATGGAACGACAATTGTCACGGCGCGTGACGGAAAGTTCTGCGCCGAGGCAATCGTGCAGGTCAGGCACAGCACCAAGATGGCAAGAATTTTCATCAGTTCACCTTTTCAGATCAATGCGGTAGTATTTGCACTATGAAACTAGTTTGTCTTGTTTGTCTCATAGTATGAAACAACCGCGCCTCAGCGGCACCCATCGATCACTGGACCGCGGACTGGCGGTACTCGAGATCGTGGCCTCCAGCGGGCATCCCACGTCGCTTGCGGAAACCGCGCGTCGTCTCGGATTGCATCGCAGCACGGCGCATCACCTGATGCAGTCGCTGGTGAGCTCCGGCTACCTGCGCCAGGAAAAAACCTCGCGCGGTTACGAACTGACCTCGAAGCTGCACCAGCTCACTGGCCGCATGTGGAGCGCCGAGCAGCTGGGCGAGATAGCGCAGCCATTTCTGGAGGAACTGACGCAGGCAACAGGCGAGGGCACCAGTGTTGCCGCCTGGATCAATGGCGCCGTTACCATCGTCGCCAAGCGCGAATCAGATGGGCCGGTGCGCGTGGTCCAGAACGTCGGCGTCGAACGCCCCATCTACTGCACCGCGGTGGGCAAGGCGATGGCAGCCTGGCTGCCGGTGGCCGAAGTGCGCGCTGCGCTCGCGCGTACCCGCATGCTGCGCATCACTCCCAAGACCATCACCACGCAGGCGGCGTTCGATGCCGAGCTGCGGCGGATCCGCGCGGCAGGCTATGCGCTGGACGACGAGGAGCAATACGAGGGCCTGCGTTGCGTAGCGATGCCGGTGTTCTGCTACACCGGACAGGTGTTCGCCTCGATGTGCGTGCTCGGTCCGAAGCACCGCATGACGCAGCAGAAGCTGCTCGCGGTGAGAACACCGCTCGCTGCACTGAGCCGGAAGCTGTCGGCACGGTTGGGATACACCACGGGCGACCGCGGCACATGATATGCGGGCGTGATCCCGGCGGCGTGCGCGGCCAGGTGCAATTGCGGCTGAAAATACTCACTGGCATGTATTCTGTACTCCAGGATGACCAGAGTGCCATACGCGCACTCTCACCCAACAATGGGGCAAGGACATGAAGATTGACCGTGTAGACGTCATCCCCATTCGGGTCCCCAACCGGATTCCGATGAAGCTTTCCACCATGCTTCTGGAGTTTCAGGAAAACGTCATCGTGCGCCTGCACGCCGGAGGAGCCACTGGGATCGGCGAAACGGAGCCGCTCTTTGGGTTTCAGGGATGTGCAGAATCCCAAGCGACCATCGTCCACATGATCCGGGATCGGTTTGCGCCTCTGCTCATGGGACGCGATCCTTTCGACATCGAGAAACTTGCCCGCGATTTTGAGAGCGCTGCTTGGGGCAACCCTTATGCCAAAGCCGGCGTGATCAACGCGCTATACGATCTCATGGCTAAAACGCTCGGAATGCCGCTGCACCAACTGCTTGGAGGTTGTTTCCGCGACAAGATTCCCGTGGTGTGGACGATCGGAATCAGGGACAGCCGGGAGATGGCGCAGGAAGCGCTTTCGGCGCTGGAGCGGGGCTATCGGCTGTTAAAGATAAAAATCGGTGCGGCATCGCTCGAGAGTGACGTACAGAATATTGCGGCGATTCGTGAGGCGGTAGGGCCGGAGATCGGGCTGCGCGTGGACGCCAATGGCGCTCTCGGCTTTACTCAGGCTCTTAAGCTCCTGAAACTGCTGGCGCCATATGATCTGGAACTCGTCGAGCAGCCATTGCCCATTGGCGATCTGGACGGCATGGCGCGCCTGATTGAGGTCACTGGCATTCCCATCATGCCTGACGAAAGTCTCCATTCCCCGGAATCGGCCCTCGAACTGGTGACCAGAAAAGCAGCTTCCATCTTCGGCATGAAATTGGCCAAACATGGTGGCATCTACTATGGGAAGAAGATTGCGGCAATTGCGCAAGCCGCCCATCTTCCGATCTACCCTGGAAACCAGCCGAGCACGAGCGTTGGATCGGCAACTGCCGCGCACTTTTTTGCATCAACCTCGAATGCGACCTTGGGCGGGGATTTCAACGTCGGCCCGACGAGCTGGCTGGCAGACGACATTGTCAGGAATCCGCTGGTTGTCCGGGACGGCTATGCATTCGTGCCGCAGGGTGTCGGCATCGGCGTGGAACTCGACGAAGACAAGCTCGCCAAGTACGTTGTCAAGATTTGACCAGGAGGCAATGCCCATGAACCAGGAACGAGTCCGCTACGCGCTGCATGCTCTAGCGCTCATCGCAACAATGGCGGTCGGCTGCGCCGCGCACGCGCAAAGCAGCTATCCCGACAAGTCGATCCGACTTGTCGTGCCGTTTCCCCCGGGCGGTTCGTCCGACTTCGTCGCGCGCATCATCGCGCCGAAATTCGGTGAGTTCCTTGGACAGAACATTGTGGTTGACAACCGGGGCGGAGCGAGTGGCACGATCGGCGGTTACGACGTGGCGAGGGCGGCGCCCGACGGCTACACGCTGCTGATGGTCTTCGATTCACACGCGGTCAACCACCACCTGTATAAGAGTCTGAAGTACGACACGTTCAAGTCGTTCGACTACGTCGGGCAGATCGTGAGCGCACCTATGCTGATCGCGGGCTCCAGAAAGCTTCCGGCCAACTCACTTGCCGAACTCATCCAGTATGCAAAAGCGAATCCCGGCAAGGTGACCTACGGCTCATCGGGCGTAGGAGGGTCGAACCATCTCACTGCCGCCGCCTTGTCGACCTTGGCAGGCATCAAGACGGTCCACATTCCCTACAAGGGTGGCGGGCCGATGCTGAACGCGATCATGAGTGGCGAGATCGACTTCGTCGTGACCACCCTGCCAGTCATCGTCGGGCAGGTGAAAGCCGGGATGATGAAGCCTCTGGCTATAGGCGCGAAGACGCGGGTGCCCCAGTTGCCCGAGGTGCCTGCCGCGACGGAAGTCCTGCCCGGCTACGAAGCGACTTCGTGGCACGGCATGCTCGCGCCTGCGGGCACGCCGAAAGATATCCTGGCGCGCATTCACCAGGCGCTGCTGCGCACGCTCAATGCTCCCGAGATCAAGGCAAAGCTGGAGGGCGACGGCTTCACCATCGTCGCCAGCAGTCCGCAAGAGTTCTTGGACAAGGTGCGTACGGAATCGGAACGCTTGGGGCGCATGATCAAGGAAAGCAACATCACGATCGACTAGCGATAGGAAATTCAATCCTGCCGCTTTCGAGCGTCGGGCCGATGCGTGTGAACAGTTTCAGCAAATCCGCAATGAAATTCAGATTCTCGGCGAAGAGGCAATGAACAGTCCCTCCAAATAAATCAAGCTGCCACCCCTACCGCTTTGCGTACGTGTACGCCCCCAATTGCAAACCGGCGCCGGAAATCGCGTAGCGCTGTGTATTGACCTTCGCCCAGATGGAAAGGCCGGGTGCATTGGCCGCTGTCCTGTCATGGGCCTGGGCCGGGTCGTCCGGGTTGACGAG
>JANNWA010000392.1:0-2754 GCA_031408275.1 Pseudomonadota bacterium | reverse complement strand
TCGGCGAAGTCCGTCGCCTCGACAAACGCGATTCGATCGCCGCGTGGGGAAAACCTGGCCGAATAGATGAACGGCGCGGTGTACAGCGGGCGACCGATTGGATATTCGAGCTGCCGCTGATTCCCTAGGCGGCGGATGACTGCCAGAGCCTTCCCGTCCGGCGACCAATCGGCGCTCTGCACGTCGTCGAGAAGACTCCTCGGGGCGCCGCCCGCAAGCTTTGCAACCGCCAGTGTTCCGACTCGGCCGGCGGGAGGACTATTGGTCGGATTCAACAAGATCGCGATCTCGCCGGTGCCCGAGATCGACAAGATGTCGGCATTGCCCAAGTCGAGGGGACTCGACTCGGCGCTGTCGAGCCGGGTCGAAAAGATGCGGGCATCCTCGCCGTTCCACCACGCGCCGTACAGCACGGTCTTTCCATCGGGGGCGAAGCGTGCGTACCCGTGGTTGCCTCGCCTGAATGACAGTCGCTGGAACACGGCTGGACCCGGCTCATACCACCGTGCCGCGCTGAAGCCGGCGGCTCCGATGGCCGCTGCCGCGCAGACAAGCAGCAGGCCCGCGATCGTCCGACGGGCTCGACCGCTCACCCACGTCGTGGAGGGCACGCGCTCCGAGTCGAGCGTTAGCGAGTTGAGCGCGAACGCCAGGTCGCGCGCCGACTGAAACCGCTGCGCCGGTTCTTTCTCCAGGCATGTGGCCGCAATCCGCCGGAGCGCCGGCGGCACCACAGGGCGGACCGGCCAGGCCGGCGGATCGTCCGTCAGGATAGCGCTCATCGTCTCGATCGCCGACGGCCGCTTGAACGGGGCGCGCCCGGTCAGCATCTCGTTCAGAATCGTGCCCAGCGAGAAGATGTCGGACCGCGCATCGAGCCGCCCGCCCCGCACCTGCTCCGGCGATATGTAGCTCGCCGTCCCGACCACCTCGCCTCCCTCGGTCCGCGACGCCGACGAGGCTAGCGTGTCGGTATTGCCGGCGAGCTGGGCCTCGGGCCTCACCGTCTTGGCGAGGCCGAAGTCCAGAATCTTGATCCGGTCGTCGACCGTGAGAAAAATGTTCTGGGGCTTCAGGTCGCGGTGGACGACGCCGCGCTCATGCGCCGCGGCCAAGCCCAAGGCGATCTGGTTGGCGTACTCCACTGCCTTGGACACGGACAGCCGGGACTCCGCCAGGCGCTCGCGCAGTGTCTGGCCATCGAGCAACTCGGTGACCAGATACGGGCTGCCGTCGTAGTCACCGACATCGAACACCGTGAGGATGTTGGGATGATTGATGGCGCCGGCGGCCTGAGCCTCGGCCTTAAGGCGCGCGACGCGGACCGGGTCAACCGCGAACGACTCGGGCAACACCTTGACGGCGACGGGGCGCTGGAGCCGCTCGTCGCGCGCGCGGTAGACCTCGCCCATGCCCCCGGCGCCGACCAAGCCGGTGATTTCGTAGGGCCCCAACCGCGTCCCCGGTACGAGTCTCATGCGTAACGCATATTAACCGCCTCACAAGGACTTGACGGACCAGATTGCCGGCATTTCCCGTGCGATCGCATGTGGCACTCTGTGGCGCTACTCCCGTTCGGAGCGTCATCGGCTGCCGCCGCGAGTCTCCGAATCATTCGGAAAGCCGCGGTCGGCGACGTCGCGCGATGGCTCGTCCGGCGACTCTTAATCTGTTGGTTGTAGGTTCGATTCCTACCGGGCTCACCACTCTTTCATCTGCACTCGCAGATGGCGCCAAGTAGTTGAAAAGCGGCGCAGTTACGGCGGTTCGATTGAATCGATTTCCGTCGTACGCGATCCCTTCCGGAAAGAACAGCGCCTGCAGCCGCTGCTTGTAGTCCAGCGACGCCTGCACCCACAAGTCTGACGCGCGCGGCAGAATGCGTTCTGCGAACGCCAGGATGCCCTGTACGTCGAGTTCGTCGGTGGCATCGGCGTGGTGGTCGATCTGGGCGAGCGTCATCTCCTCGCGCAGCCTGTCGCGTTGGCGCTCGTAGCTCGTGCTATCGATCGATTGCGCAAACAGGAACGCTTCGTCCAGTCGATCGAGCTTCTGCTGGATGACCTTGACGCGCTTCTCTTGCTCCGCGGTCCGGTCCTTGGCCTCGGCCCGACGCTGCTCCCACACGTACAGGATCCGGTCCGTGACCAGGCGCATGTAGCCGGCCGTGGGCTGCAAGAGCGCCAGTTCGTCGGCGAACGCGCCCTCCAGCGCCGCCTTACTCACGTTCACGGCACGGCATTGGCGCTGGCAGTGGTAGTACGCATAGCGGCCAGTGCGCCCCTTCGACCAGCTGCCGGTCAGGGGACGATTGCAGGTCTCGCACCGGACGAAGGCCCGTAGTGGGAAGTCCGGATGATTGCGTTGGCGCGGGCCGGTCACCGCCACGCGGCCGTCGAGGACGGCCTGGGCCCGGTAGAACGTGGCCTCGTCCACCAGCGGCTCGAAGTCGCCCACCGTGGACACGCCGAAGTCCTGGCTTTCGACCTTGCCGATGTAGATCGGGTTCCGCATCATCTGCCCGAAGCTCTGCGGCGTGAGCGTCAGTCCGCGGCGACTACGCAGCCCGGCCTCGGTGGCGCGGGCGATGATCTCCTGCTTCGTGAAGCGCGCCGACGCCAGTTCGTCGAACGCGCGTCGCACGAGCGGCCCGCGCTCAGGGTCCAGCACCAGACTCTTACCAGCGCCCCTCGGGGCGTTCAGGTAGCCGAGCGGCGCGGTAAACGTCCAGCGGCCCAGTTCGAGCGCCGCCCG
>JANNWA010000391.1:0-4289 GCA_031408275.1 Pseudomonadota bacterium | reverse complement strand
ATCGATGTCGCCGAGGACCGCGAGCGTTTCCAGAAGCTGCTGCACAAGATCAAGCTGCTGCAGCCGCCCAACCGCACCGCGCGCTCCGCGCCCGCGGCCATCAAGCTCGCCGAGGAGATCGGCTACCCGGTGGTGGTCCGGCCGAGCTACGTGCTCGGCGGGCGCGCGATGGAAATCGTGCACCAGCAGGCCGATTTGGAGCGCTACATGCGCGAAGCGGTCAAGGTATCGAACAACTCGCCTGTGCTGCTCGACCGGTACCTGTCGGACGCGATCGAGGTCGACGTGGACTGCATCTGCGACGGCAAGGACACCTTCATCGGCGGCATCATGGAGCACATCGAGCAGGCCGGCGTGCACTCGGGCGACTCGGCCTGCTGCCTGCCGCCGCATTCGCTCGCCAGCCACCTGGAGCGCGAGCTGCGCCGCCAGACCGTGCTGATGGCCAAGGCGCTCAAGGTGGTCGGCCTGATGAACGTGCAGTTCGCGATCCAGCGCGACACCGTCTACGTGCTCGAGGTCAACCCGCGCGCCTCCCGCACCGTGCCGTTTGTGTCGAAGGCGACCGGCCTGCAGCTGGCCAAGATCGCCGCGCGCTGCATGGCGGGGATTTCGCTCAAGACGCAAAAGATCGGCGCGGAGGTGGTGACGCCGTATTTCTCGGTCAAGGAAGCGGTGTTCCCGTTCGCCAAGTTCCCGGGCGTAGACACCATCCTGGGGCCGGAGATGAAGTCGACCGGCGAGGTCATGGGCGTGGGCCGGAGCTTCGGCGAGGCCTTCGTCAAATCCCAGCTCGCGGCCGGCGTGCGGCTGCCTTCCGGCGGGCGGGCCTTCGTGAGCGTCCGGGACGGCGACAAACTGGCCGCCGTGGCGGTCGCGCGGGACCTCTCCGACCTCGGATTCTCCATCCTCGCCACCCGCGGCACGGCCGCAGTCCTGGCGGCCCACGGAATCGCAGCAACCGTCATCAACAAGGTGGCCGAAGGCCGCCCGCACGTCGTGGACATGATCAAGAACGGCGAGGTGGCGTTCATCGTCAACACCGTCGAGGACAAACGCACCGCCATCCGGGATTCACGTTCCATCCGCACCAGCGCGCTCGCCCAGCGCGTGACGTACTACACTACGATCTCCGGCGCCCGCGCGGCCTGTACGGGCATGCGCCACCTCGCGGCACTCGAGCCTTACCGCCTGCAGGATTTGCATGCGTCACTGAAAGTTGCCTAGGGGATAAAAAACATGGCCATACCTCTCACCATCGTCGGCGCGGAAATGCTGCGCGCGGAGCTCCACAAGCTGAAGACCGTCGAGCGCCCGACCGTGATCGCCGCAATTGCGGAGGCACGCGCCCATGGCGACCTGTCGGAAAACGCCGAGTACGACGCCGCCAAGGAAAAGCAGAGCTTCGTCGAGGGGCGGATCCTCGAGATCGAGGGCAAGCTGTCCAACGCCCAGGTCGTCGACCCCAAGCTCGTCGACGCCGACGGCGCCTGCGTGTTCGGGTCCACCGTGGACCTCGAGGACGTGAACAGCAAGGAAAAGGTGACCTATCAGATCGTGGGCGAGGACGAAGCCGACCTCAAGGTGAGGAAGATCTCGATCAGTTCGCCGATCGCGCGCGCCCTTATCGGGAAGTACGCCGGCGACCAGGTGGACGTGCAGGCGCCCGGCGGGGTGAAGCAGTACGAGATTCTGGACGTCCAGTACCTGTAGCGGCAGCGCCCCGGGCCTGCTTGCCGGTGGACGTACTTGGCCGCCGTGGGCGGCCGAACTGGGCCTGCACCGCGGTCTGGCGCCAGGACGGTTCCCGCGCGGAGTCGCGGGGGGATTTGCGCGCGGCGACCTTGCGCGGCTTCGGTTTTGGCGCATCGGGCGGCTTCGGCCGGTAGACAACAAGGATTTTGCCGATGTGCTGGACCGGGGCGGCTTTGGCTTTGGCGCAGATTTCGTCAAGAATGGCGGCCCGGCCTTCGCGCTCGGCCTGCACCCGGATCTTGATGAGCGCGTGCGCCGAAAGGGCCAGTTCGATCTCGGCCAGCACGGCGCCGGTCAGGCCCTTGTCGCCGATCAGCACTACGGGAACGAGTTTGTGGGCAAGCGCCTTTTGGGCACGCCTTTGCGCTGGGGTCAGTTCATTCATGGCGACACTTTAAGTCAATAGATGGCCCGCTCCAAATCCAGCAAGGCGTGGCTGCAGCGCCACGTCAGCGACCAGTACGTGCAAAAGGCGAAAGCGCAGGGCTACCGCTCGCGCGCCGCGTTCAAGCTCGAGGAGATCGCCGCCAAGGAGCGGCTGTTCCGCCCGGGGGCGCGGGTGGTGGACCTCGGAGCAGCGCCGGGGGGCTGGTCCCAGCTGGCTTCGGCCAGGGTCGGCCCGAAAGGTGCCGTAGTTGCGATTGATCTGCTGGAAATCGCCCCCATGTCCGGAGTGATCGTGCTGCGCGGGGACTTTCGCGAGCCGGGCGTGCGGGGGGCCATCCACCTGGGGCTGGGCGGCATCAAAGCCGATGTGGTGCTGTCGGACATGCTGCCCAACGTTTCGGGGATTCCGAGCGTGGACCAGGCGAACGCGGCGGCGTTAACCGAGCTGGCGGTCGATTTTTGCCGGGAGGGCATGAAACCGGATGGTGTATTTGTGGTCAAAGTGTTTCAGGGCGAGGCCTTTCAGGACGTGTTCGCCCGCATGAAAGAGGTGTTTGTTACCGTCGCGACGCGCAAACCCGGGGCGTCGCGGGACGAAAGCCGGGAAACCTATCTGGTGGGCAGGGGATTGCGCCCTGCACAATCGGCCGGTCCGGCCGCGCAAGATTCGGATTAGAATAGCCTTTCTGTGAAACCTGTCGCTTGTCTGTCGCTCTGAGGAGCCGCATTTGAACAATATGATGAAGAACCTGGTGATCTGGCTCGTGATCGGCCTCGTGCTGATGACGGTCTTCAACCAGTTCAACACCCGCCAGGCAGTGCAGGCGCCCATGGAGTACTCCCAGTTCATCGAGGAGGTGAAGGCGGGGCGCATCGCCAAGGTCACCATCGAGGGCCGCCAGCTCAAGGCGACGACCAACGAAGGCAAGCGCGTCACCAGCTATTCGCCCGGCGACATCTGGCTCGTCTCGGACCTCCTCAAGTACGGCGTGAAGATCGAGGCCAAGCCCGAGGAGGAGCCGTCGCTGCTCGTCAACATCTTCGTGTCCTGGTTCCCGATGCTCCTCCTGATCGGCGTGTGGATCTTCTTCATGCGCCAGATGCAGGGCGGCGGCCGCGGCGGCGCCTTTTCCTTCGGCAAGTCGCGCGCGCGCATGCTGGATGAATCGACCAACACGGTGACCTTTGCCGATGTCGCCGGCTGCGAGGAGGCGAAGGAGGAGGTGTCCGAACTCGTCGACTTCCTGCGCGATCCGTCCAAGTTCCAGAAACTCGGCGGGCGCATCCCGCGCGGCGTGCTGATGGTCGGCTCCCCGGGCACCGGCAAGACGCTGCTGGCTCGCGCCATCGCCGGCGAAGCAAAAGTGCCGTTCTTCTCCATCTCGGGTTCGGACTTCGTCGAGATGTTCGTCGGCGTGGGCGCGGCCCGCGTGCGCGACATGTTCGAGCAGGCCAAGAAGAGCGCGCCCTGCATCGTGTTCATCGACGAGATCGACGCGGTCGGCCGCCAGCGCGGCGCGGGCCTGGGCGGCGGCAACGACGAGCGCGAGCAGACCCTCAACCAGCTGCTGGTAGAGATGGACGGTTTCGAGGCCAACGTCGGCGTGATCGTGATCGCCGCGACCAACCGGCCGGACGTGCTCGACCCGGCGCTGATGCGCCCGGGCCGTTTCGACCGTCAGGTCGTGGTGCCGCTGCCCGACATCCGCGGCCGCGAGCAGATCCTCATGGTGCACATGCGCAAGGTCCCGCTCGCGCCGGACGTCAAGGCCGACATCATCGCGCGCGGCACGCCGGGCTTCTCGGGCGCTGACCTCGCGAACCTCGTCAACGAGGCCGCGCTGTTTGCCGCGCGGAAGACCAAGCGCCTGGTGGACATGGAAGACTTCGAGCGCGCCAAGGACAAGATCATGATGGGCGCCGAGCGGCGTTCGATGGTAATGCCGGAAGAAGAGCGCAGGAACACCGCGTACCACGAGTCGGGGCACGTGCTGGTGGCCAAGATGCTGCCCAAGACCGACCCGGTGCACAAGGTCACCATAATCCCGCGCGGCCGCGCGCTGGGCGTGACGATGCAGCTGCCGGCCGAGGACCGCTACAGCCAGGATCGCGATCGCCTGCTGAACACGATCGCGGTCCTGTTCGGC
>JANNWA010000390.1:0-1931 GCA_031408275.1 Pseudomonadota bacterium | reverse complement strand
GCAAGCTCAACTACGCCAGCGCCGCGGTGGCCAGCCGCGTCGGCGTCGAGCAGCTCAAGGTGTTCGCCGGCTTCACCGCGCAGAACGTCAACTACAAGTCCGGCGCGCAGGCGATGACGGACCTCCTCGGCGGGCAGGTGGACTTCTACATCGCCGACGCGGTGAACGCGCTGGTGCAGATCCGCGCCGGCCGGGCCGTCGGCCTCGGCGTCACGGTCAACCAGCGCCTGGCGAGCGCGCCCGACCTGCCCACCATCGCGGAGCAGGGCTTCCCGGACTACGACTTCTCGTCCTGGCTGGCCGTCTGGGTGCCGGCCGCCACGCCGCCCGAAGCCGTGCGCGCGATGAGCGACCACATCAACAAGGCCATGGATTCCGAGGCGGGCAGGGATTTCCTCGCCAAGCGCGGCCTGCTGGCCTACCCGGGCTCGCCGCAGGCGCTGCTCGCGCTGCAGACGCGCGAGACCGAGCGCTGGGGCCGCGCCATCAAGGCCGCGGGGATGGAACAGCAATGAGCGGGCATGTCCTGCAGGCGCTGAAGTTCGAGGTCGAAGGCAGGGTCGGCATCATCACAATGAACCGGCCCGGGGAGCGCAATTGCGTGTCGGACGAATTCAAGGCCGACTTCCTGCACCTGCTGCGCGAGCTCTCGTACAACCGCGAGCTCGGCGCAATCATCGTCACCGGCGCGGGCGGCGTGTTCTGCAGCGGCGGCGACCTCAGATTCCTGAAGGACAACGAGCGTTCCGTGGACTGGGACCGCCGGCGCATGTACATGCTGCACGACTGGGTGCAGTTGCTGATGAACCTGGAGATCCCGGTGATCGCGGCGGTCGACGGCCCGGCCATCGGCGCGGGCTTCGGCCTCGCGCTGGCGGCCGATTTCATCCTGTGCTCGGAGCGCGCGTACTTCCGCGCCTCGTTCGGGCGCATCGGCCTGGTGCCGGACGCGGGCATGATGTTCTCGCTGCCGCGCATGGTCGGCCTGCCCGCCGCCAAGGAGATCATCTACACCGGGCGCAGCGTCTCCGCGCAGGAGGCGAAAGACCTGCGCATCGCGCTGTCGGTGCATAAGCCCGAGGAGTTGATGGGCGCCGCGCGGTCGCTCGCCGGGCGCCTGGCGCTCGGGCCCACCTCGGCCATCGGCGCGACCAAGCGGATACTCAACCAGTCCTTCAACCTCGACGCGCGCGCGCTGGTCGAGATGGAGGCCGCGGCGCAGGCGATCTTTTTCAGTTCCGGGTTCCACAAGCAGGCGGTCGAGGATTTCCTCGCCAAGCGGCCACTCGCGTACGATTGGGACCGCTTCGAAAAGGACGGCAAGTAGTTCGCGAACAACGGAGGAGACAATGAAAAAATACATCTTCAAGCTCGGTACCCTGATCGGTGCTGCCCTGGCCCTGCTGGCTGCGCAAGGCGCGCAGGCGCAGGCCTGGCCGTCCAAGCCGATCAAGTTCGTGGTCGGCTACGCGGCCGGCTCGGCCACCGACGGCACCACGCGCTTTTTTGGCGAGAAGATCCGCGAAGCCACCGGCCAGGCCGTGCTGGTCGAGAACCGCCCCGGCGCCGACGGCAACCTCGCCGCCGAGCACGTGGCGCGCGCCGACAAGGACGGCTACACGGCCCTGGTCACCGGCAACTCGACGCACGCGGCCAACGTCCACCTGTACAAGAAGCTGAACTACGACCCGGACAAGGATTTCACGCCGGTCACCACCTTTGCGCGCGTGCCCTACATCCTGATCGCGAATCCGGACAAGGTGCCGGCGCGCAACCTCAAGGACTTCATCGCTTTCGCCAAGGCCAACCCCGGCAAACTCAGCTACGGCAGCGCGGCCGCGGCCAGCCGCATCAGCGTCGAGCAGCTCAAGCTGCTGGCCGGTTTCGACGCGGTCAACGTGAATTACAAGGCCAGCCCGCAGGCGATGACC
>JANNWA010000389.1:0-10384 GCA_031408275.1 Pseudomonadota bacterium | reverse complement strand
GCTTGATCAGCTTCTCGATCGCGGCCAGGTATTCGAGGTCGTCCGGCGACACCAGCGAAATCGCCTCGCCGGTCGCGCCCGCGCGGCCGGTGCGGCCGATGCGGTGCACGTAGTCCTCGGGCGAATGCGGTATGTCGAAATTGATGACCTGTGGCAGGGCCTCGATGTCCAGGCCCCGCGAGGCGACGTCGGTCGCCACGAGCACCGTGGTCTTGCCGGCCTTGAAGGCCTCCAGCGCCACCAGCCGCTCGGCCTGGGTCTTGTCGCCGTGGATCGCGTCCGCATGAATGTGCGCGGCCCGCAGCTGGTGCGCGAGGCGGTTCGCGCCGATGCGCGTGCCGCAGAACACCAGCACCTGCTTCAAGTCCCTCGAGCGGATCACGTGCGTCAGCAGGTCGCGCTTCTTCTCGCGCGACACCGGGTGCACGATGTGCGTGACCAGGTCGGCCACGGCGTTCGGCGCGGCGATCTGCACCGCCACCGGATTGCGCAGGATCGAACCGGCCAGTTTCTTGATCTCCTCGGGGAAGGTCGCCGAGAACAGCAGGTTCTGCCGCTCGACCGGCAAGAGCGCGATGATGCGGCGGATGTCGGGCATGAAGCCCATGTCCATCATGCGATCGGCTTCGTCGAGAATCAGCACACTCACCTGGTTGAACATCACGGTCTTGCTTTGCACGTGGTCGAGCAACCGTCCTGGAGTGGCCACCAGTACTTCGACGCCGCGCTTCAGCTCGGCGATCTGGGCGCGCATGTCCGAGCCGCCGTACACGCAGGTGGAGCGGATCGGCATGTGCTTGGCGTAGGCCTTGAAGCTCTCCTCCACCTGGATCGCGAGCTCGCGCGTGGGCGCGAGCACCAGGACGCGCACCGGATGCTTGGCGGGCGAGGTGCTGCTGCTCGCCATGGGCGCCAGGCGCTGCAGGGTGGGCAGCGCGAAGGCGCCGGTCTTGCCGGTGCCGGTCTGCGCGCCGGCCATGAGGTCGCGTCCCTCGAGCACGATGGGGATCGCCTTCTCCTGGATCGGGGAAGGTTGCGTGTAGCCGAGATCTGCGACCGCCTGGAGGAGGGGCGGGATGAGGCCGAGTTGTTCGAAACCGGAACTGATGGCGATTGCCTGCAATTTTGGCGCGGGTGGCCGAGGGCGCGCATTATACTCCGTTCCCCTTGGAATCCCCGCCCCGCCCCGAATGATCCTGTTTCGCAACCTCGCCATCGCCCGCGGGCCCCGCACCCTCTTCGACCGTGCCTCGCTGACCCTGGAGCGCGGCTGGAAAATCGGCCTGGTCGGCGCCAACGGCTGCGGCAAGTCGAGCCTGCTCTCCCTGATGGCCGGCGAGTTGTCCGCCGATAGGGGCGAATGCGAGATTCAGCCTGGCACGCGCCTCGCCTGGATCGAGCAGGTGGCCCCGGCGCTGGACCAGCCGGTCATCGAATACCTGATGGACGCGGACGTCGATCTGCGCGCCGCCGAAGCCGCCATGGCCGAGGCCGAGGCCGCCCACCATGACGAGGACGATGGCCACGCGCTGGCGCTCGCCCACGAGCGGTACGCGCACGTCGACGGGTACACCGCGCGCGCGCGCGCTGCGGCCCTGCTCGCCGGCCTGGGCTTCCCCCCGGATGCGGGCGCGCGGGCCGTCAAGGAATTCTCCGGCGGCTACCGCATGCGGCTGAACCTCGGCCGCGCGCTGATGAGCCCCTCGGACCTGCTGCTGCTCGACGAGCCGACCAACCACCTCGACATCGACACGGTGCTGTGGCTGGAGACCTGGCTGCGTGCCTACCCGGGCACCCTGCTGATCGTTTCGCACGACCGCGACTTCCTCGACCGCGTGATCGACCGCACGCTCGCGATCCTGCCGGGCGCCGAGGCCGGGTCCATGCGCCTGTACACCGGGAACTACTCCTCCTACGAGCAGCAGCGCGCCTCCGAACTGATCCAGCAGGCCGCCTTCGCCTCGCGCCAGGAACGCGAGATCAAGCGCATCGAAGGGTTCGTCTCGCGCTTCAAGGCCAAGGCCAGCAAAGCCAAGCAGGCGCAGAGCCGCATGAAGCAGCTCGAGAAGATGGAGCGGGTGGCGCCCGTGTACGCGGCCGACACCTTCCATTTCGAGTTCGAGGAACCAGAGCGCCAGCCCGAGCGCATCGTGTCGCTGGAGGAGGTCTCGGTCGGCTACGGCGACCGGACGATACTTTCGAACATCTCGATGACGCTCACGCGCAACGACCGTATCGCCGTGATCGGCGCGAACGGCGCGGGCAAGACGACCCTGGTGCGCATGCTGGCCGGGGAAATCGAGCCGACGAGCGGGCGCCGCACGACGGGCCGCGACATCGTCATCGGCTACTTCGCCCAGCACCAGATCGAGACGCTGCGCCACGATGAGACGCCGCTGCAGATGATGACGCGGCTGTTCCGGGCGGACCGCGAGCAGCACCTGCGCGACTTCCTCGGCGGCTTCGGGTTTGCCGGCGAGGCCGCGCAGCGCCCCATCGGGCCGCTGTCGGGCGGGGAAAAGTCGCGGCTGGCGCTAGCCGCGCTGGTCCGGCGCCGCCCGAACCTGCTGCTGCTGGACGAGCCCACCAACCACCTCGACCTCGAGATGCGGCGGTCGCTTTCGATGGCGCTGCAGAGCTACGAGGGCGCGCTGATCATCGTCTCCCACGACCGGCACCTGCTCTCGACCTGCGCCGACCGCATCATCGTGGTGTCGGACGGCGGTCTGGCGGATTTTGACGGCGACCTGGAGGATTACCGCAAGGCGCGTCTGAAGACCGAGCGCGTGAAGCGCGACGACTCCCCGAAGGCCAGCCGCAAGGACGAACGCCGTGCCGACGCGCAGGCGCGCAATTCGGCCCGGGAGGCCGTGCGGGCGCAATTGAAGCCGCTGGAAAAGCAGCTCTCGGCAATCGAATCGCGGGTGGCGAAGCTCGGCAAGGAAGCCCAGGCGGCGCGCAACGCGCTGGCCGATCCGGGGGTCTACGACGAGGCGCAGCGCGACCGGCTGAAGGCGTTGATGGCCGCCGACGCCCGCCTGACCGCCGAGCTCGCGCAGGCCGAGGACGACTGGCTGCATACCTCGGCGAAGATCGAGGCCCTCAAGGCGGACGAGGGCGAAGCAGTTAGTTGATGGTGCGGGTCTCGGACTGCTCGGCGGGCTCGGGCTCGGCGCCCGGCAGTTTCAGTTCCATGTCCCAGTCGCTCTTGCTCACCGCCGCCTGCAGGAGCCTGCAGACCGAGTGCAGCAGGACTTCGTCCAGGGTCAGCGTGATTCCCTGCCCGCTCGTGGGGTGCAGCGACACCACCGGCAGCCCCTTGGCGTCGTTGCCGGTCTGGATGCGCGCGAGCAGCAGGGGCTCCGCACCCAGCGGCGTGGAACGCGCCGCCTGCTGGAAAGGTTTCGAGAAGTCCGCCTTCTGGACCGCTTTCTGGTGCTCGATCCCGAGCAGCGCCTTGCGCGCCTCGGGACTCGCCTGCACCTTGATGCGGGGGCTCGCCTCCTCGGCGAGCTTCACCATCAGCGGCCACAGCAGCTTCACGAACCGGCGCGTGAGCCACATGCGCACCTCCGCGCCGTCGTCGGTGGACACGAGCATCAGCAGCCGGTCGTGCTCGGCGTTGAAATCGATTTTGAGCTGGTGGAGCTTCATGCGTTGAGTTTACCTCGACATCAGTTTAACTCGACAGCGCGCGCCGGAACCGGACAAAATCGCGGCATGGATCAGGTCATCACCAGCGCCGCGGGACCGCGCGACACTGCAGACGCGCGCATGCTGTTCGAGGAGTACGCGCAGTGGCTGGGGGTGGACCTGTGCTTCCAGGGATTCCAACAGGAGCTGGAACACCTGCCGGGAGATTACGCCGGCCCGCGCGGCCGGCTGTTCATCGCGCGGGATCCGGCCAACGGCGAGGCCGCCGGTTGCATTGCGCTGCGCCCGTTCGAAGGTGATACCGGCGAGGTCAAGCGGCTCTATGTCCGGCCCGCATATCGCGATACCGGCTTGGGCGCCAAACTGGCCAGCCTCGTGATCGCGGCGGCACGCGAGGCCGGTTACCGTCGGCTCGTGCTGGACACCCTGGACCACATGCAATCCGCGATACGTCTGTACGGCAAGCTCGGCTTCAGGGAAATCCCGGCCTACTACGACAACCCGATCCCGGGCGCGCTCTACTTCGAGCTTCTGATCCGCTGAAGGAGCGTTGTCGTCGAGCGCTCGTGCTCGAACGGGATCGAGAAAACACGGCCGCCGCGGGCGAGCACGGAATCGGACCCGACGATCCTGTCCGCGGTCCAATCTCCGCCCTTGACCAGCACGTCCGGGCGCAGGGTTTCGATCAGTGCGAGCGGCGTGTCCTCCTCGAACCACGTGACGAAATCGACCGCTTCGAGCGCGGCAACCACGGCCACGCGGTCGGCCAGCGGGTTCACGGGACGATCCTCGCCCTTGCCCAGGCGCCGGACGGAAGCGTCGCTGTTCACCGCGACGACCAGCGCCGCGCCCAGCGCGCGCGCCTGAGCGAGGCAGGTCGCATGGCCGCGATGCAGTACATCGAACACGCCATTGGTGAACACCAGCGGACGCGATGCGCCGGGAATCCCGCGCGCGAGGGTGTCCGGCGGGAGGATCTTGCGCTCGAACGCCGGCGCGGCGAACTTCACCTCAGGGCTTGGCCGGCGCCTTGGCCGCTTCGGGCTTGGGCGGCGCCGACGGGCGGCAGGGTTCGTCGGTCACCTTGCAGAATTCGAACAGGCGAACGACCTTGCGCACGCCGCCAGTGGTGCGCGCAACGTCGGTCGCGGCCTTGGCTTCGCCCTCGGTCACGATCCCGAGCAGGTACACGACCGAGTTCTCGGTGACGACCTTGACGTGGAACGCGTTGAATGTGTTCGCGTCGACAAACCGGGCCTTGACCTTGGACGTGATATAGGAATCGTTGGTGCGCGAGGAGAAGGCGGTGGGGGTGCCCACGGCAAGCTCGTTGCTGACCCCGCGGACGTTGGTGATGCCGCCGACGACCTGCGCGATGGCGGCCTTGGTCGCCTCGTCCGGTACCTCGCCCGTGAGCAGCACGCTGCGGTTGTACGAAGTGAAGTTGACGTGGACCTTGTCGCCCCAGCGCTCAGAGACCCGGTTCGAGGCGCGAAGCTCGATGCCTTCGTCGTCGATCTGTACTCCCGAGGTGCGCCTGTCGTTGGCCGACGAGGCCGCGAAAGCGCCGACTCCGACCGCGGCCACGGGGATACATCCCTGCATGGCCGGAACCGCGACAACCGCGGCCACCAGCACGAGCCAGCCAGCATTTTTCATCGCTTCGCTCCAAAAAGTATCGCATCTATCCCGTCGCACAGGCAGTGCAGCGCCAGGAGGTGGACTTCCTGGATGCGTGCCGTGACCGTGTGCGGGACGCAGATATGCACGTCCGCAGGCGACAGCAGCGCCGCCATTTCACCGCCGCCTCGCCCCGTCAACGCAACCACGCCCATCCCGGCCTGCGTCGCCGCACGCATCGCCGCCATCACGTTGCCCGAGTTGCCCGAAGTCGAGATCGCGAAGAGAACGTCCCCCGCCCGGCCCAGCGCCTTGACCTGCTTTTCGAACACCTGCTCGAAGCCGTAGTCGTTCGAAATCGAGGTCAGGGTCGAGGTGTCGGTGGTCAGCGCAATTGCCGCGAGCGGCGGTCGTTCGACCTCGAACCGGTTGAGGAGTTCCGCGGAAAAATGCTGCGCGTCCGCCGCCGACCCGCCATTGCCGCAGGCGAGGATCTTGCCACCGGCACGCAGGCAGGAGGCCATCACCGCGATCGCGCGCGCAATCGGTGCCGACAACTCGTTTGCGGAGGCCGCCTTGAGGCTCGCGCTTGCAGAAAAGTGGGCTGCCACGCGCGCTGCCAGTTCCACCTGCAAGGTGCCTTCGCCCGCGTTGCCGTCGTCTTTGTGACCCATGCGGGATTTTACACTGCATCCTCATTCAACGAAGACCTCGAACGCTATGCGCCGCGCTGGGTTGGGATGCCACCCGGCCCGGCTGATGCGTGCGTGCAGGACCTCGCCGCGATCGAGCGCCCACGCGAGCGCCGCGTTGTCGCGGCGGGGCACGTAGCCGAGCTTGCGCCCGCGCCATTCCACGCGCACCGCGTTCGCATCGAAAGCGTTGTCGGGCTCGCGCACGAGCGCGAGCTCGTCGCCGGCGCGCAGTTCCTGCCACACCTCCCCGGCCTCCGCGTGGCGAAAGCCGGCCAGCGGCGAACTCTGGACCAGCATGCGGACCCGCGCAGCCCTTTCGCCGCCGGACGCGGCGGCATCGAGCGCTGCGTATCCAGCGACGGCCAGCGCCGCGGCCAGCCAAGCCGTTCTACACGCTAAACGCATTGCGGATCCACTGGACCCGGGCCAGGTCGAGCGTCTGCAGCAGGAACACATCGAACCGGCACGGGGCCTCGGGCCGCGCGATCAGGAAGTAGCGCGCGGCCGCCACGATGCGCGCCTGCTTGCGGACCGTGATGCTCTCGGCCGCCCCGCCGTACCCGCCCCCGCTGCGCAGGCGCACTTCGCAGAACACGAACGTGTCGTCCTCCCGGGCGATCAGGTCGATCTCGCCGTGCCGGCAGCGGAAATTGCGGGCGATGATGGCAAGGCCAGCGCCTGAGAGCAGGCGCTCCGCGAGCTCCTCTGCCTGGCGGCCGGCGGCTGCTGTGTCCATGATCGGTTTCCCCGCTTCGGTGGTTTGTCCAGGTTGCTCATCCCCTAACGAAGCCGCACAATTCGCGTTGACCCGGCGTTGACCGGAATCGCCATGGCCGAATCAACTCCCTCCTCCGGAACGCTGTATGTGGTCGCCACGCCGATCGGCAATCTTTCCGACCTGTCGCCGCGTGCGCGCGAGGTCCTCGCCGCGGTCGAGCTCATCGCCTGCGAGGACACCCGGACCACCCGCCCGTTGCTCGCCGCGCACGCAATCAGCGCGAAGACGGTGGCGCTGCACGAGCACAACGAGCGCGCCGCCGGCGCCCGGCTGGTAGAGGCCCTCGCCGCCGGGAAAACCATTGCCTTGGTGAGCGATGCCGGCACTCCGGCCGTCTCCGACCCCGGCGCGCTGGTCGTGGAGGCCGCGCATCGCGCCGGCATCCGCGTGGTCCCCGTCCCCGGCCCGAACGCGGCGATGGCGGCTTATTGCGCCAGTGGCTTTCTCGCCGACCGGTTCCTGTTCGCCGGGTTCCTGCCCGCCTCGGGCAGCGCCCGGCGCAAGAGCCTGGCGGCCCTGGACGCCGCCTGCCCGGTCATCTTCTACGAGGCCCCGCACCGGATCCTGGAGACGGTCGTGGACCTCGCCGCCGCCTTCGGGAGCGTGCGCGAACTGGTCATCGCCCGCGAACTGACGAAGAAGTTCGAGGAAATCGTCCGGCTCCCGCTGGGCGAGGCAAGTGCGTGGATTGAGGCCAACGCGCACCGCCAGCAAGGCGAGTTCGTGCTGGTCCTCGGTCCGCAGGCCGCCGCCGAAAGTCCCGACGACGGCGAGGCGGAGCGCGTGCTGCGCATCCTGCTCGAGGACCATTCGGTAAGCGACGCGGCGCGCATCGCGGCGCGCATCACCGGCGCCTCGAAAAACGTCCTGTACGACAGGGCGCTCGAACTGCCGGCACCGCCGCCCACGGGGAAGCCGCGCAAGCCACGGTAGAATCATCCGCTGTACCCCGCCGCACAACCGCGGCCACACTGCGAGAGCGAAGCACGCCTTGGACACGATCACCCTCACCCGCCCGGACGACTGGCACCTGCACCTGCGCGACGGCGACGACCTCGCCGCGGTGCTGCCCCATACCGCACGGTGCTTCGGGCGCGCGATCGTGATGCCGAACCTGAAGCCCCCGGTCACCACCACCAAGCGGGCGCTCGACTACCGCGAGCGCATCCTCGACGCGCTGCCTGAGAACTCGCGCTTCGAGCCGCTCATGACGCTGTACCTGACCGACGACACGCCGCCCGAGGAGATCGCCCGGGCGAAGCTCTCCGGCCGGATCCATGGCGTAAAGCTGTACCCGGCCGGCGCCACCACCCATTCGGATGCGGGCGTGACGCGCCTGTCGCGATGCTTCCACACGCTGGAGAAGATGCAGGAACTCGGCATTCCGCTGCTGATCCACGGCGAGGTCACCGACCCGGAGATCGACGTGTTCGACCGGGAGAAGGCCTTCCTCGAGATGACCCTCGGGCCGCTGGTCGACCGCTTTCCCGAACTCAAGATGGTGGTGGAGCACATCACCACCCGAGATGCGGTCCAGTACGTCGAGGTCACCGGCCCGAACATCGCGGCCACCATCACGGCGCACCACCTGCTGATGAACCGCAACGCGCTCTTCCTCGGCGGCATCCGGCCGCACAATTACTGCCTGCCGGTGCTCAAGCGCGAGGAGCACCGCGAGGCGCTGGTGGAGGCGGCGATTTCCGGCAACCCGAAGTTCTTCCTCGGCACCGACAGCGCGCCCCACGCAAAGCACGCCAAGGAGGCCGCCTGCGGCTGCGCCGGGCTCTACACGGCGCACGCGGCGATCGAACTCTACGCCAGCGCGTTCGAGGAAGCCCACGCGCTCGACAAGCTCGAGGGGTTCGCGAGCTTTTACGGTGCGGATTTCTACGGGCTGCCGCGCAACAAGGACCGGATCACGCTGGTGAGGAAAGAGTGGCGTGTGCCGGACACCTACAAATTCGGCGCGCACGAGGTGGTGCCGATGCGCGCCGGCGAAACGCTCGCGTGGCAGTTGCGCTAGAGCACCCGGCGGCCCAGGTTGCCTGGGCGCATCCGGCGTTCGAGCCGCTGCGCCCCTGGCTCGGACGGTTGCAGGGCTGGCCGGACATCGCCGGCCTGAACGACCTGGCCGCGTCCGCCCCGCGGCCGCCCCAGACCTGTGGTGGAAAGCCGGTCCGGTTCTGCCTCCCCGAAAGATCCGGCGCGGGGCACTACGAACAACGGATCTTCGATACCGGCCTCGTCGGCACGCGGCCCGACAACCTGCACGACATCTTCAACGCTTTGGTGTGGATCGCCTTCCCGCGCCTGAAAGCGGCCATCAACGCGCGGCATGTGGCCCGCCTGCCGTCGGAGGGGACGGTCCGCAGTCCCCTGCGCGACCTGCTCACCCTGGTCGACGAAGGGGGCGTGATCGTCGCCTGCGCGCCAGACGCCCTTGCCGAGGTGGAAACGCTGATCCGGGATTTTCGCTGGCAGGCCCTGTTCTGGGATCGCCGGGCGGCCCTCCTGCAGGACACCCGCTTCGTCCTGGCAGGCCATTCCGCGTACGAAAAGGCCCTGGATCCCTATGCTGGCATCACCTGCAAAGCCTTGATTGTCCCGACTCCCCGGGAGCGCCTCGAGGCGCCCTTCCCCGGCCTCGTGGACTGGCTCGACGGCGAGGCGGCCGCATGGCTTGCCGCCCTCCCGGACGACGCAGTACCGCGCCAGATGCCCCCTTTGCCGGTGTTTGGCTATCCCGGCTGGCTGCCCGGGAGCACCCATGCCGGGTTCTATGCAGATCGGCGGTGGTTTCGCCCCGGGCGCGCGGCCGCCCTTACGGGTGCAGGGCCAGAAAGCTTGGGCACGCGACCTAATTCCGTGTAAAATCTCGCCTTTTTCCGCGGAGCCCCCCCATGTCCCGAGTCTGCCAAGTCACCGGCAAGAAGCCGATGAAAGGTAACTTGGTGTCGCACGCGAACAACAAGACCAAGCGCACCTTCCTTCCCAACCTGCACTACCGCCGGTTCTGGGTCGAGAGCGAAAACCGCTGGATCCGTCTGCGTGTGTCCACCAATGCATTGCGCACGATCGACAAGAACGGCATCGATGCCGTGCTCGCCGACCTGCGCGCCGAAGGCAAGATCGCCAAAGCCGGCAAAGCCGTCAAAGGAGCCTGACCATGCGCGAAAAGATCAAGCTCGAATCGAGCGCCGGCACCGGCCACTTCTACACCACGACCAAGAACAAGCGCACCACCCCCGACAAGATCGAGATCAAGAAGTACGATCCGAAGGCGCGCAAGCACGTGATGTACAAGGAAACCAAACTGAAGTAACCGGTTCGGCAGCGCCATGAAAAAGGCCCGCGATGCGGGCCTTTTTTATTGCCGGTGCGAAGTGCTCAAGCGTAGCAGCGCAACCTCTGGCTGAACTCGGCCAGGGGCGCGATGCCGCTGGACTCGGCCCGGTGGCACCAGTCCTTGAACTCCTGCAGCAGTTGCTCCTTGGACGCGTTGGAACGCTCCCAGAGGGCCGCCAGTTCATCGCGCATGGCCACGGCGGTCCCGAGGGCCTTGCTGTGCTTCAGCGCGTCGAACAGGCGCTCTTTTTCAGGCGCCGGGAGATCCTGTGAGCGCAGCAGCGTGGGCTTG
>JANNWA010000388.1:0-8608 GCA_031408275.1 Pseudomonadota bacterium | reverse complement strand
GCGCGTGGGCCGCCGCGATGTACCGCAACCGCGGGCCCGCCGGCATGCGCACCTGCGCGCGCTCGACTTCGAACCCCTGCTTCTGCAGCGCCTCGACGATGTCGTAGTTGGTGACCGAGCCGAACAGGCGCCCGTCCACGCCCGCCTTCTGCGAGATCTGCACCATGAGCCCTTCGAGCTTGGCGCCGCGCTCCTGCGCCTGCGTGAGCTGGTCGGCCTGCGCCTTTTCGAGCTCGGCGCGCCTGGCCTCGAACACCTTGAGGTTGCTTTCCGTCGCCCGCTTCGCCTTGCCTTGGGGAATCAGGAAGTTGCGCGCGTAACCGTCCTTGACCTTGACCACTTCGCCGAGGGCGCCGAGGTTGACGACTTTTTCCATGAGTATGACTTGCATGTCGGTCTCCTCAGTGCAGGTCGGTGTAGGGCAGGAGCGCGAGGAACCTCGCGCGCTTGATCGCCACCGACAACTGGCGCTGGAAACCCGACGTCGTCCCGGTGATGCGCGCCGGGATGATCTTGCCGTTCTCGTTGACGAAGTCCTTCAGAATGTCGACTTCCTTGAAGTCGACCCAATCGACCTTGTCGGCGGTAAAGCGGCAGAATTTGCGGCGGCGGAACAGCGCCTTCTGGCCGCGGTCTTTCTTGTCCTTGCCCTTGCCTTTGCCCTTGCCCTTACGTCCAAAAGCCATTTTAAATTGCTCCTTCCATGAATTCGATGTCGGTTACGTGCAGCACGATCTTCGCGCTGCGCCGGCTTTTTGCTGCCAGGAATCCCTGCGCCCTGAGCGCCGTCCCGAGCCCTGCCGCCGCCACCTGCCGGGCCACCGTGTCGAACGCGAGTGCGGCGACTTCCGCGCGCACCTTTCGTTCGGTGCCGGCCTCGATCCTCTCGGATTCGTGCCGGATCAGGAACTCGACTGCCGGCAGACCGGCCGGCGTGTAGCGCAATGCGCCGAGTTCCACGAGTGTCCCGCTCAATGTGACCTGGTTGGCGACCGCCTGGCCCAAAGGGTCGCTTACGCTGCGGCCGCGGCCTGCGGCGCTTCGGCGGGCTTGTCGGTCCGCTGTTCGCCCCGCTGTTCACCCATTAGCGACTTGGACTTCTCCTCTTTCATCATCGGCGAGGGCGTCGTGTGGGCCTTGTCCATCTTGACCACCAGGTGGCGCAGGACCGCGTCGTTGAACTTGAAGGCGTGCTCGAGTTCTGTCAGGGTCTCTCCGTCGCACTCGATGTTCATGAGCACGTAGTGCGCCTTGTGCATCTTGGCGATCGGATAGGTCATCTGGCGGCGGCCCCAGTCTTCGAGGCGGTGCATCACCCCGTTGCGGGATGCCACCAGCGCCTTGTAGCGCTCGACCATGCCCGGAACCTGCTCGCTCTGGTCCGGATGGACGATGAATACCACTTCGTAATGTCGCATGCATTCTCCTTGTGGGTTGTGGAGCCGCCCGCCATGCGATAGCGGTGCGGCAAGGGTGCGGCCAAAAAATGCGTGGACCGCGGAAAGCCTTGAATTATATCCCTAAAACAGGCCTTTCCTCAAGCGGGGCCGGTTTTGGCCGCCACAGGTGCCTTGGCGAAAGCCGCGAGGTTCTCGAAAGCGGCCCCGAAATAGAGTTCGTAGCCGTCTTTCTCCACATAACCCAGATGGGGCGTGCAGATGGCATTCCCCAGCGCCAGCAGCGGGTGGGCCGCCCCCCGCACCGGCTCCTCCTCGTAGACGTCGACCGCTGCAAATCCCGGCCGCCCGGCGACCAGGGCGGCGGCCAGCGCGTCCGGCGCGACCAGTTCCGCCCGGCTGGTGTTCACGAAGACCGCGTCCGGCTTCATCCGGGCCAGGTCCTGCGCAGTGACCAGGCCGCGCGTTTCGGGTGCAAGCCGGATGTGGATTGAAAGCACGTCCGACCCCGAAAACAGCGCCTCCCGGCTCGGGGCAGCCTCGAATCCGAGCGCTTTTGCGCGCTCCAGGCTCCCTTCCCGGCCCCAGACAAGGACTTTCATGCCGAACGCCTTGCCGTAACCCGCCACCACGGACCCGATCTTGCCGAACCCGTAGATGCCCAGCGTCCGTCCGCGCAGGGCCCGGCCGACGGATTGCTGCCATCCGCCCCGCTTGAGGTTCTCGACCTCCTGCGGAATGCGGCGCATCGAAGCGAGGACCAGCGCCCAGGTGAGCTCGGAGGTCGCATAAGGCGACCCCGAACCTTCGAGGATCGCAATCCCCAGGCGCTTGCATGCGGCCACGTCGATGTGCGCGCCGGCCTTGCCGGTCTGGCTGAGGGCGCGCAGTTTCGGCAATCGCTCCAGCACCGAAGCCGGCAAGCGCGTGCGCTCCCGGATCAGCACCAGGCCCTCGAAATCCCTGAGGCGTGCGACCAAGGCGTCGTCGTCCGTGAGCGTGTCGCGAAACACCGTGACGTCGTGGCCGGCGAGCTTGCCCCACGCGTCGAGCGTGCGGCAGGCGTCCTGGTAGTCATCGAGGATCGCGATCTTCATTTCTTCTTCTCCTTTGCCAGCCTTCTTCGCACCGATTCGAACAGCACGATGCCGGCGGCCACCGATGCGTTGAGGCTCTCGACCATCCCGCCCATGGGAATGCGCACGAGGAAATCGCAG
Source organism: Pseudomonadota bacterium (assembly GCA_031408275.1). Classification (GTDB taxonomy): domain Bacteria; phylum Pseudomonadota; class Gammaproteobacteria; order Burkholderiales; family SG8-39; genus SZAS-79. Next base: position 5,994 of record JANNWA010000388.1, on the reverse strand, counting down.
TGCTCGCGCGTGAGGCGCCGCATGCCCTCGCCTTCGGCGCCCAGCACCCAGGCCACCGCCTCGGGGTAGTCCGCCGTATAAAGGTCGTCCTTCGCGTCCGCGTCGGTGCCGACGATCCAGATGCTGCGCTCCTTCAGTTCGCGCAATGTGCGCGCAAGGTTGGTGACCGCGAAGAACGGCACGCTCTCGGCCGCGCCGCTGGCCACCTTGCTGACGACCGAGGTGATCCCCACCGCGCGATCCTTTGGCGCAATCACCGCGCTCACGCCGGCCGCGTCCGCAACGCGCAGGCACGCCCCGAGGTTGTGCGGATCCTGGATCCCGTCGAGGACGAGCAGGAGCGGCGGGCCCTCCACCGCGTCCAGCGTGTCGTCGAGGCTGTGGCTGCGCGGGGCCTCGGCCACGCGCGCGACCACGCCCTGGTGGCGGCCATGGCCGGTCAGCCCGTCGAGGCGCTCGTTCGTGGCCGCCATCACCCGCACGCGCTTTTCCGCGGCGAGCTTGAGCAGGTCGCGCATGCGCCCGTCGACGCGTTCAGTGCCGGTGTGCAGTTCGAGGATCGCCTGCGGCCGCTGGCGCAGCAGGACTGTCACCGCATGGAACCCGAAGACGATCCGGGTCTGGTTCAAGTTTCCACCGGCACCAGGTCCATCTTGCGGGTCTCGAGGTCGACGCGCACGAGCTTCACTTTCATTCGATCCGCGAGCCGGTAACGCTTGCCGGTGCGCTCGCCCAGCAGCACATGCCGCGCCGGATCGAACTGGAAGTAGTCGCGACCAAGCTCCGAGATATGCACCAGGCCATCGACGAAGTACTCGTCCAGCGTGACGAAGATGCCAAAGCCCGTGACCCCGGTCACGCGCCCCCCGAAAACCTCGCCGACGCGGTCCTGCATGTAATGGCACTTGAGCCAGTTCTCGACGTCGCGGCTGGCGTCGTCGGCGCGCCGTTCGGTTTCCGAGCAGTGCCGCCCCAGGTCTTCCCAGTCGATGCCGTCGTACTTCCTGCTCGCGATGCAGGCCTTGATCGCGCGGTGCACCAGCAGGTCCGGGTAGCGCCGGATCGGCGAGGTGAAGTGCACGTACGCGTCGAACGCGAGGCCGAAGTGGCCGGCGTTGTCAGGGCTGTACACGGCCTGCTTGAGCGAGCGCAGGAGGATCGTCTGCAGCAGCGTGAAGTCGGGCCGGGTACGGATCTTGACGAGCAGCTCCGCGTAATCCTTGGGCCGCGGCTTCTCCCCGCCGCCGAGGTTCAGCCCAAGCTCGGCGAGGAAGGCGCGCAGCATGACGACTTTCTCCGGCGCCGGGACGTCGTGGACGCGGAACAGCACCGGCTGGCCACGATCCACGAGGAAGTTGCCAGCGCAGACGTTGGCCGCGAGCATGCACTCCTCGATCAGGCGGTGCGCTTCGTTGCGCTGCTCCGGGACGATGCGCGAAATCTTGCCGCGCGCGTCGAACTCCATGCGCGTCTCGATCGAATCGAAGTCGATCGCCCCGCGCTGCTCGCGTGCCTGCAGCAGCACGCGGAACACGTCGTGCAGGGTCTGCAGGTGCGGCAGCAGGTGCTCGCGCCCCGGCGTCGCCTTCGAGGCCGACAGCATCTGCCAGACTTCGGTGTAGGTCAGCCGCGCCTGCGAGCGCATCACCGCCGGGTAGAACTCGTAGCGCGCGACCGAGCCCTTGGGGGTGATCGCCATCTCGCACACCATCGCCAGGCGGTCCACGTCCGGGTTCAGGGAGCACAGGCCGTTGGACAGCTTCTCCGGCAGCATCGGGATCACGCGCCGCGGGAAATACACCGACGTGCCGCGTTCGCGCGCGTCCGCATCGAGCGAATCACCGTGGCGCACATAGTTGCTCACGTCCGCGATGGCCACCCAGAGCCGGAAGCCCTTGCCCTCGCGCACGGCATGCACCGCGTCGTCGAAGTCCTTGGCGGTCTCCCCATCGATGGTGACAAGCGGACGGCTACGCAGGTCCTTGCGCCCCGCGCAGTCTTCGTCGCGAACCGCGTCGGGCAGGGCTTTTGTCTGCGCCAGCGCCTTCTTCGAGAACTCGTAGGGCAGGTCGAACTTGCGCAGCGCAATCTCGATCTCCATGCCGGGGTCCTCGCTCTCGCCGAGGATTTCCGCCACGCGGCCGATGGGCTGCGCATGCTTGGAAGGATGCGAAACGAGTTCGACCGTGACGATCTGCCCGGCCTTGGCCTTGCCCGCCTCGGCCGGCGGCACGAGGATGTCCTGCGCGATCCGCCGGTCCTCGGGCACGAGGAAGAGGACCCCGTGCTCGGCGTGCAGCCGGCCGACCACCCGGCGATTACCGCGCTCCAGCACATCGACGATCTCGCCCACCGGACGATCGCGCTGGTCGCGGCCGGTCACCTTGACCGAGGCACGGTCGCCGTGCAGGACCTGGCGCATTTCCGCGGAGGCCAGGTAGACCGAAGCGCCGCCCTCGTCGGGCACGAGGAAGCCGTGGCCGTCCCGGTGCCCCTCGATGCGGCCCGAAACCAGCGAGAGCTTTTTTCCTACCAGCACTGCGCCGGCGCGGTTCTTGACGATCCGGCCGGTCGCCTCGAGTACCGTCAATGCCGCTTCAAACGCGGTGCGTTCGCGCTTGCCGAGCCCCAGCCTTTCGACGAGTTCGTCCGGCGTCAAGGGCATGGCGGCCAGGTTCAGCTCGGCGAGGATGGCGCTTGCGTAGCCCGCAGGGGCTGCGGACTTGCGCGGTTTCGGATCGGGAGTGCGGATTTTTGACACGGGCAGGTTCAGCCTCTAGAATTCGCTCCCCTGCCGAGGTGGCGGAATTGGTAGACGCACATGGTTCAGGTCCATGCGGTGGCGACACTGTGGGGGTTCGAGTCCCTTCCTCGGCACCATCTTTTCAGCAGCGATCGATTCTAACCGATCGTCTGCCGCCCGGCCCGGCAGTTACGCCGGTACCAGGCGCTCGTTGAGCTTGTCCCAGTAGCGCCCGACCGCCCGCCGGGAAAGCAACCCGGGATTGTCCACCAAGCAGCCCTTCCTATCAAATGCAGACTTGAGTAGTGCTGTCCTGGAGAGGGTTAATTCAGATAATTGGTTTTACTGGATCGCTAATGGAAGCCGGTCTCCTGTCAGTTAGTGTATCGGATCCGATACAATTTACAGCTAATCCCGCCGCAGCCGCATCTCGTACGCGAAGCCCCCGGATGCGTGCAGGGAATCCGATACCTCCAGCAGCCGCTCGGTCGCATCGTAGTAGTAGCGCCGGACCCGCAGGCCGCAACCGGGCTTGCACGCAAGCGCCGCGGCATTGGCCGGGCTCAACGGCACGGCCTCGATCTTCTGGTCGATCCACGCGATCCGCACGCCCAGTTCCTTCTCGACCAGCGGATAGATGACCCCGGCCGAACACGGAATCCGCTTTTCGAGGCCCGCGAGCGCCATGTTCAGGTATACGGAGATCAGGCACACGGGCGTTGCGATGCCGGGTTTCCTGCGCACGCCCGAGAGCTTGATCCATTCCTGGCCGCGGCGGCACCCGAGGACGGCGAGTGCCTCGCCGGCCGCCTTGATGCGCTCGCGCTTGCCGATCACGAAGCGCGTGTCCGACGCGTAGCGGAAAAGGTCGGCCGCCGAACTCACCGGCAGGCTGAAGGCGGAGTTGATGCTGGACGCGGTGACGGTCGAACCCGAGCGGGGACGCCGCGTAATGAGGCCGGCCTCGCGCAACTGGCGCAGCGCCTCGCGCGCGGTGTAGCGGCTCACGCGGTACTTCTTGCAGAGCGCGGCCTCGGTAGGCAGGGAGTCGCCGACCGGGACCGCACCCGATGTGATGCGCTCGCCGAGCGCCTTGGCGATCTGCTCGTAGCGGTGCTGCTTCATCCTATGGCGCGACTTGCGCGCAGGCCGGCGATGCGTTCGGCGCTGTACCCCAGTTCGGCGAGCAGCGCATCGGTGTCCGCGCCCATTGCGGGCGCAGCACGGCGCGGTGGATCCGCATCCGAACAGCGGATCGGGCCGGACAGCAGCCGCGCCGTGCGGCCGTCCGGGTAGTGGAAGTCGGCAACCCCGCCCCGCTCGGCGACGAAAGGGGCGTCCAGTGCCTGCGCCACGTCGTTCACGGGGGCGACTGGTACCTTGCCGTTCAGCTTTGCCAACCACGCGGCCGTCGTGTCGAGCGAAAACGCCGCGTCCAGCATCAGGGTGATCTCGTCCCGGCGCGGCAGGCGCGCGGCGAAGGTGGCGTAGCGCGAATCGGCGGCCCACTCCGGGTGGCCCAGTTCGGCAACAAGGACGCCCCAGAACTTTTCCTTGTTGCACATCACGAAGATCCAGCCGTCCCGCGTGCGATAGAGCTGGCTGGGCACGAGCGACGGGTGGGCGGAGCGCTTCTCGCGCCCCTGCACGGCGCCGGCATTGAGGTACCAGGTGCCCGGATAGTTGAGGTTGAACAGCGCGAGGTCGAACAGACTCGTGTCGAGGTCGCGCCCGAGGCCGGTGCTGCGCGCGCTGTTGATGCCGGCAAGCAGCGCAAACGAAGCCGCAAGGCCGGTCATGAGGTCCACCACCGACAGGCCGTAGCGCTCGGGCGGGCCGTCCGGCTCCCCGGTGAGGGACATGTGGCCGGCTTCGGCCTGCATGAGGTAGTCGTAGCCCGGCCACGAGGCACGCGAGCCTTCGCGCCCGTAGGCCGAGAGGTGCGAGCAGACGATGCGGGGATTGACCGCACACAGCTGGGCGTAGGTAAGGCCGAGTTTTTCGGGCAAGTCGCCGCGCAGGTTGTCGATCACGCCGTCGGCCGTGCGCGCGAGGTCGCGGAACACGGCCATGCCGTCCGCCGAGCGCAGGTCGAGCGCGATGGAGCGCTTGTTGCGGTTGAAGGTCTGGTAGAACTGGCTGTCGTCGGGACCGAAGAAATGCGGGCCGACGCGCCGGCCGACATCGCCGCCTTCCGGCAGGTTCTCGATCTTGATGACCTCCGCCCCGAGGTCGGCGAGGTAAACGGTGCCGGCCGGGCCCGCGCCGTATTGTTCCACCGCGAGCACGCGTATCCCGGCGAGCGGCAGCCCGGCCTTCACGCCGCGCCCGCCCATGCAAACGCTCGAAGCATGATTCCTCCCAGGTTGAAATCACCGTGGACGGCATTGTACAATTGTCTGGACAATTAAGGGAGGCTGCATGGCAGGCGAATCGGTGAAGGTCGGGGAGAACCGCTACCGCGAGCGGTTCGGGCGGTATTTCGAGGACTTCGAGGTCGGCGCGATCTACGAGCACCGGCCCGGGCGCACGATCTCGGAGACCGACAACAGCTGGTTCGCGCTCCTGACGATGAACAAGCACCCCATCCACTTCGATGCGGAATACGCGAAGCACTCCGAGTTCGGCAAGCCTCTGGTGGTGAGCACCCTCACCCTGTCGATCCTCGTCGGCATGAGCGTGTCGGACACCAGCCAGAAAGCCATCGCCAACCTCGGCTGGGAGAAGATCACGCTGCCCAAACCGGTGTTCGCGGGCGACACGCTGTACGCGGAGTCGGAGGTGCTCGCCAAGCGCGAGTCGAAATCCCGCCCCGACCAGGGCATCGTCACCATCAAGACCACCGGCCGCAACCAGCGCAAGGAAGTCGTGTGCGAATTCGAGCGCACGATGCTGGTGATGCGGCGCGGCAACAAACTCGAAGAAAACGCCGGCTACTGAGGACACACGCATGAGCGCATCCGCTGCAAGCAACCCCGCCCCGCGGTTCCACGTCGGACCGGACTCCCCCGAGGCGAAGCAGATCCTCGAGGCCATCGACCGCTGGCTCGTGCGCGAAGTCGAGCCGAACGTCATGAAGCTCGAGCATGACGACATCTGGCCGGCGAAGATGGTCGGGCAGATGCAGGAGCTCGGCCTGTTCGGCGCGACCATCAGCCCGGAGTACGGCGGGCTGGGCTTGTCGGCCGAACTCTATGGCCGCATCGTCGCGAGGATTTCGGAAGTCTGGATGTCGCTCACGGGCATCTTCA
>JANNWA010000387.1:0-11196 GCA_031408275.1 Pseudomonadota bacterium | reverse complement strand
GCTTGCCGACGTCCTCGCTCTTGGTCAAAAGCTCGTCGAGCATTTGCGAGTAGAGCATCTGGGCGATCGCAAAGGGATCCTTGCCTTCGGATTGCGCGGGCGGCTTGGGACGCTCGACGGCTCCAACATTGATCCGGGTGGCCGAAGGCACGCGCTCGACCTGCGCATCTGAACAAGACGGACAGGCCAGCAGGTTGCGCTCCTTCTGCCCGGAGAAATCCTCGGTGGACGAAAACCACCCCTCGAACCGGTGGCCGGCGCTGCACTTGAGGTCGTAAACGATCATGCAATGAGTTTAACCGAACGGGGCTCTGTCCTTCGCACAGGCCGCGAACCTTTTCGAATTAGAATCAAGCGCATGATCACCGACCGCATCGAAGGCAAGTGGATCGACCTGTTCGCCGAGGTATTCGAGCGCTGCAAGGTTGGTCCCGGCGACGTGTGCGCCATCCTATCCGAGACCCAGTCCCGCCCCGTCAATGTCCAGTTGGCCGAATTGGCCCTGCTGAAGCTCAAGGCGCGGCCCTTCCACGTGGTGGTGCCCACCCCCAGGCAAACGGCGCCCGTGCCCATCCGCTCTACGGGCGCCTCGGTAGCCCTCCAGGGCCTTGGCCCGGCGCTGGCGGCGCTTACTGCGTCCACCTTCGTGGCTGACTGCACCGTGGAAGGCCTCATGCACGCGGCCGAACTTCCTGCAATCCTGAAAGGGGGCGCGCGGGTGCTGTACATCTCCAACGAGCACCCGGAGTCTCTGGAGCGCCTGGCCCCCTCCTCCGCCGATGAGCAGAAGGTGAGGGCGGGGATGCGCCTCCTGCGTGGTGCCAAGTCGATGCAGGTGACCTCTCCTGCAGGCACCGACCTGTCCATCGGTGTGGAAGGGGCGCAGGTCGGCGGGGTCTGGGGCTATACGGAAAAACCGGGAACGCTCTCGCATTGGCCCGGCGGGCTCTGCCTCGCTTTTCCCAAGGCGGGAAGCGTGAATGGCTTGGTGGTCATGGCACCGGGGGACCTCAACCTCACGTTCAAGCGCTATCTCGAATCCACGGTCCGCCTCAAGATTGAAAACGACTACGTAACGTCGATCGATGGCAATGGCCTCGATGCCGAACTAATGCGCGAGTATTTCGCGGCGTGGGGAGACCGCGAAGCCTATGCCGTGTCGCACGTTGGCTGGGGCATGAATCCCCGCGCGCGCTGGGAAGCCATGGCCATGTACGACAAGCGCGACTGCAACGGCACCGAGCAGCGCGCCTTCGCCGGCAACTTCCTCTATTCGACCGGGGCGAACGAGGTCGCCGGGCGGCACACGCTGGGCCACTACGACCTGCCGTTGCGCCATTGCACGGTGACGCTCGACGGGAACGCGGTGGTGAAGGACGGCGTCCTGCAGGGCGACCTCGCATGACCGCGCTGGTCTTTCTGCACGGCATCGGTGGCGGCCATGCCGCCTGGGACCGGCAGGTGGCGTACTTCAGCCGAAAGGGCTACACCACCCTTGCGTGGGATGCGCCGGGGTACGGCGGCACTCCTCAGGTCGAACCGTACTCGTTCACGAATGTGGCGCACGCCCTCGAATCCGCGGTCGACCGGCTGGCTGCGGGACCGGTGGTGATCGCGGGCCACAGCATGGGCGGGATGATCGCGCAGGAGGCGTACGCCCTCTTCCCGCAAAAGATCCGCGCGCTCGCCCTCACCTTCACCAGCCCAGCATTTGGCGGGAATACGAGCGAATTCACGCAGCAGTTCATCGACGCGCGCATCAAGCCGCTGGATCTGGGGCGCTCGATGGCGGAGATTTCCGCCGGACTGATGCAGGCGATGCACGGCAGCGGGTCCGATCCTTCAGGCCTGATGCACGCCGCGCAGGTCATGGCTACAGTACCACCCGACACCTATCGCAAGGCGGTAGCCATGCTCACCACCTTCGATCGTCGCGCGCTGCTGCCGCTGATCGCCGTACCGACGCTCGTGCTGTCCGGCAGCGACGACATGGTCGCCCCGGCGAAGACGATGGAGCGAATGGCGCAGAAGATTCCGGGCGCCGAGTACGTGTGCCTCTCGGGATGCGGCCACCTCGGGCCGATGGACCAGCCCGACGCGTTCAACGCCGCCCTGCTCTCCTTCCTGCAAGGCCACGGACTGTGACCGATCCCCGCTACTGCGTCACCGGCTCGAACTACCCGCTCACCGAAAAGCAGCGGGAGCTGATCGACATCGTCGACACGATCGGCCCGGGCATGGCCGCGCGCGCGGAGCGCTACGACCGGGACGCGACTTTTCCGTTCGAGAACTACGCCGACATGCGCAAGGTTGGGCTGCTCGGCCTGTGCGTGCCGGAGAAATTCGGCGGCCGCGGCGCGGACCTGCGCACCTACTCGATCGTCTCCGCGACCATCGGCAAGTACTGCGGCGCAACGGCGCTTACCTTCAACATGCACGCCTGCTCCACGCTGTGGCCCGGGATACTCGCCGACGACCTCGACATGACGAGTGCGCAGCGCGCCGAACACGAAAAGTATCGCGAGGTGCATTTCAAGCGCGTGGTGGAGGACGGCGCCGTTTATGCGCAGCCCTTTTCCGAAGGCAGCGCAGCCGCCGCGGGCAAGGCGCCGTTCGGCACGCTCGCCGCCAAGGTGGACGGCGGCTGGGTCGTCAACGGCAAGAAGATATTCGCGTCGCTTTCGGGCGCCGCAAATTTCTACGGCGTGCTGTGCACCGAGGACAAGCCGAACCTGTCCATGCGCGACACCCTGTACATGGCAGTGCCCGGCGATGCGCCGGGCCTCACGATCACCGGCGATTGGGATCCGCTGGGCATGCGCGGCACGGTCTCGCGCACACTGATCTTCAAGGACCTGTTCGTGCCCGACGACGCGGCCATGATGCCGCGCGGCGTGTATTTCCAGGCCGCAAGCCGCTGGCCGCACATGTTTACGACGCTCTCCCCCACCTACATGGGCATCGCGATCGCGGCCTACGAGTTCACCGTGAAATACCTGCGCGGCGAAGTTCCCGGCACACCGCCGGTCAAGCGCCGCATGTATCCCACCAAGCAGATCGCGGTGGCGGAAATGTTCGTGAAGCTCGAGCAAACGCGGGCATTGTTCCTGCGCATGCTCGACGACGCGCGCGTGGATCCGCCCAAGGACGCGCGCCTGCGGGCCTATGCGACGCAGTACACGATCATGGAAAATTCCAACGACATCTGCCGCCTCGCGATCCGCACCTGCGGCGGGCAATCGATGCTCAAGAGCCTGCCGTTGGAACGTTTGTACCGCGATTCGCGCTGCGGCGCGCTGATGCTGCCGTGGACGGCGGAGTTGTGCCTCGACCGGATCGGCCGCGAAGCGCTGTACGAGCCTGGCGAATCGGACGATTGAACCTCTCGCGCATCGCTGAGCGCTGGGCGCAGCAAACGCCCGGACGGACGGCCTTTCATTTCGCGGGGGAAGACCTCTCCTACGCGGAGCTCTGGCGGCGCACGGAACGGACTACGCGCGGGCTCGCCGGACTAGGCGTCGCAAGGGGCGAGCGCATCGCTTTCCTCGGCCACAACCACCCGGACATGCTCGCGCTGCTGTTTGCGGCGTCGCGCCTGGGCGCGATCCTGGTCCCGCTCAACTGGCGGCTGACGGTCCATGAGCACAAGGCGATTCTTGCCGACTGTTCGCCCACGGTGCTGTTCTTCGAAGTGGAGTTCGAGCAGCACGCGCGGGAATTGCCAGTCGGCGCGCGGGTGCGCCTGGACGAGGCTATGCCTCAAGCCGAACCCGCATTGAACGGCACGGACGATGACGAAGTACTGATCGTCTATACCTCCGGCACCACGGCCGCGCCCAAAGGTGCGATGCTCACCCAGTCGGCATTGCTCTGGAACGGCTACAACTCCATCCACGCGCACGACCTGCGCCAGGACGACCACGTGCTCTCGCCCCTGCCCATGTTCCATGTGGGCGGGCTCAACAACCAGACCCTCCCCGCCCTGCTCGCCGGCGCGACCGTGACGTTGCACAAGCGTTTCGAGCCCGGCCAGTGGCTTGCCGATGTGGCGGCCCGCAAGCCGACCCTGTCGCTTCTCGTTCCAGCCACGATGCAGGCCGTGATCGGCCATCCGGACTGGGCGAAAACCGATCTTTCCTCGCTGCGCATGCTGAATACCGGCTCGATGGTGGTGCCCGAATCGCTGATCCGCGCGTTCCACGAGCGCCGGGTCCCCGTGGGGCAGATTTATGGCGCCACGGAAACGGCCCCGCTCGCTGCTGTGCTCATGGCGCACGACGCTTACGCCAGGCCCGGCAGCGCAGGCAAGGCCGCCTTGCACTGCGAGGTTCGCATCAGTGAAGGCGAGGTGCAGGTGCGCGGGCCCAACGTGATGCGGCGCTACTGGAACAATCCGGAAGCGACCGCGGCAGCCTTTGCGCAAGACGGATGGTTCCGGACCGGAGACCTGGGGCGGTGGGACGACGACGGATTCCTGTGGATCGAGGGCCGCTCGAAGGACCTGATCATCTCCGGCGGCGAGAACATCCACCCTGCGGAACTCGAGAACGTGCTTGCCGACTGCGCTGCGATTGCGGAATGCGCGGTGATCGGCATCGAGGACCCGAAATGGGGCGAGTCGGCGTGCGCAGTGATCGTGAGGAAACCCGGCGCCGCGCTGGACGAGGCCGGTGTGCTCGCGCTCTTCAAGGACCGGCTGGCGCGCTACAAGCACCCGCGCCGCGTGGTATTCGCGGACGCACTGCCCAGGAACGCGATGGGCAAGGTGCAGAAATTCGAACTGCGGAAAAACCTTACGGCGTAGGGAACGCCGCCTGCCCGATCAGGTGACCTGCAGCATCACGCTGCCCAGCGCCCCAAGCTCGAATCCGACGTTGTCCCGGCCTTGGGGAATTTGGATGTCACCAGACTCCCCGTGATCACGAACTGCCCCGCGCGCAGGTGCTTGCCGCGCTGCGCCAGGTTGTTCGCTACCCAGGCCAGCGCCGCAAACGGATGGCCCATCACATCACGCCCGTACCCTTCTCCCACGGCCTCGCCATTGATGGTCGCCACGCCGTGGATCGCGGCAAGGTCGATGGACGCCCAGTCTTTTACGGGCGCGCCGAGCACCGCGCCTTCGTTCCAGGCGTTGTCGGCGATGAGCCCGAAAGCCTGCGAGGAAAGCGTTGCGTAATCGGCGTTGCGGTCATCGGCCAGTTCAAACGCCGGCATGACAGCGCCGACTGCCGCAGCGACCGATTCGCTCGTGTAAGGCGCCCCGTGCGCCGGCAGGTCGGCGGCCAATTGCACGGCCACTTCGAATTCCACGATCAGCCGCCCGTAGTCGGCGCCACGCACGGTCGCGGGGCCGCGCACGACCTGCTTGTCGTGCATCGCGCCGCCGATCGAATCGTCGAGTCCCACCATCGCGCGCATCGCGGTGGTCGTCAGAGCGATCTTGTAGCCGGCCACCGGGCCGCACACCCGCGACTTGAGCGTCACGAACTGGTCCTGCACCGCGTAACTCTCCTCCACCGAACGGGGGCGCGAGTCCTCAGGAAAGGCCCCGAACGGCTCGCGCTCCGCGTGGCCGTCGACGAGGAACCAGGCGGCGCGCTTGAGGCGGGGGTCCATGCTCATGGCGCGCCCAGGGAGATGCCCTGCGCGGCGAAGGTTTGGCGCAGCGCAGTCGCGAACGCAACCGCGCCGGGCTGGTCGCCGTGCAGGCAGAGCGTGTCGGGTGCTACCGGCACGCGCTTGCCCGACAAGCTGACCACGACACCTTCGTTGACCATCGAGAGGACCTGCGCGACCGACTTGGACGCTTCCTCGATCATGCCGCCGGGCTGACCGCGCGGCGCCAGGGTGCCGTCGTCCATGTAGCCACGGTCGGCGAACACTTCGCCGACGGTCGTGATCCCAAGCTTCCTGCCCGCATCCATCATGCGGCTGTTGGAAAGCGCGTAAAGCTGCACGCCGCCCCCGAGGTCGCGCACGGCCCGCGCGATTGCGTCGGACAATTCCGCATCCATCGCCGACATGTTGTAGAGCGCCCCATGGCATTTCACGTGGTGCAGTTTCGCGCCCGCGGCGCGTGCAAAGGCCTCTACCGCGCCGGCCTGGTAGAGCACCATGTCGTAGATCTCCTGCGCGGAGACCTTCATCGTGCGGCGGCCGAATCCGGAAAGGTCCGGCAGGCTGGGATGCGCGCCGATGGCGACGCCATGGTCGGCTGCAAGGCGCACGGTCTGGCGGATCGTCCCGGGATCGCCCGCATGAAAGCCGGCGGCGATATTGGCCGAAGTGATCAGCGGCATGATCGCGGCGTCGGCGCCCATCTTCCACGCGCCGTAGCTCTCGCCCATGTCACAGTTGAGGTCGATGCTCTTCATGGCCTGCCTACCTCCCGAATTCCCATCGCAAGGACTGCTCGACCCACTTCACCCGCGCCTGAAATGCACGCCGCGCCGCCTCCGCCTCCGCCACCGTGCACCTCATGAACCGCACCTGCCCGCCCGGCGCCAGCTGGGCGAGGCCGGGAATGTCCGCGCCCGCGATCTCCGCGATCTTCGGATAGCCGCCGGTAGTCTGGTGGTCGGCCATCAGGGCGATCGGTGTCCCGTCGTTGGGCACCTGTACCGTCCCCAGGCAGGTCGGTTCCGATAGTATCTCGACCGCCTTGGATCGGGCGAGCGACGGGCCTTTGAGCCGGTAGCCCATCCGGTTCGAATCCGGCGATACCCGCCAGTTTTCGCCGAAAAACGCCTCTTTCGATGCGGCATCGAACTGGGCGTAGTGGCGCCCTTCCATGGCCCGGACGGCCAGGCCTCCCTCAAACGGCAGCGTGAGGTCGGGCGCCAGCCAGCGGACCGTTCGCAGGCCCGAGGCCTCCCTGACTCCTTTGCGGGCGACTTTTGCAAAGCGCGCCGCCGAGAGTTCTCCCAGGTCGCTTGCCCCCGGGATCACGTCGCCCGCCTTGAGGGCGCGGCCCGCAATGCCACCGAACCCCGCCGGGATATAGGTGCTGAGGCTGCCGAGGACCTCCGGCACCCTGAACCCGCCGGCGATCGCAAGGTAAGCGCGGGCGCCGCGGCTCGCAGCCCCGGCGACGAGCACGGTGCCGGCCTTGACCAGCACCGGCCGGTTGCGCGGGAACGGCCCGCCGCCCGCCTTTGCCTCGAAAGCGGCGCCATACAGGGCGATGAGCGAATCGCGCCCGAAAAGGAGCTCTGGCCCGAGGACCGTGCATTCGAGGGTTGCGGCCGACGCGGGATTGCCGACCAGAGCGTTGGCGATGCGATGGGCAACCGGGTCCATGGCCCCGCACGGGACGATGCCAAGGTGTTGCAGGCCGTAGCGCCCCAGGTCCTGCAGCGAGGTGAGCAGGCCGGGGCGGAGGACGCGCACGCTCATGCGGGGGCTCCGCTCTTTTGCGCCGTGGCGATCCGATCGAACTCCTCGCGCGTGATCGGCATGAACTTCACGCGGTCGCCGGGGGCCATGAGGGCCGGCGGCTCGCGCGCGGCGTCGAATACTCGCAGCGGCGAGCGTCCGATGATGTTCCAGCCGCCGGAAATGGTGAACGGGTAGACCACGGACTGAGTGTTGGCAATTGCAACCGACCCGGCAATCACCGTCGGCCGCGGCGTGGTCCTGCGCGGCACCGACAGCTTTTCGTCGAGCCCGCCGATGTACGGATGGCCGGGTGCGAAGCCGACCATCAGGACACGGTGTGGCGAGGCGCAATGGCGCTTGATGGCCTCCTCCACCTTGAGCTTGCAGCGCTCCGCGACCTCGGCGAGGTCCGGGGCGAACGCGGCGTCGTAGCAGACCGGCACCTCGACCGTGCGCGCGAGGTCGTCCAGGTTGGGCAGGCGCCGGGCGAGGCAGTCCTTTACCAGCGCCGCGGTCGCTTCGAGCGGATGCAGTTGCGGCTCGACCTGGTCCGGGTCGAAGTGCAGCGCGAGCGACCCCAGCGCCGGCACCACGTCGCGGATCCAAGGCACCCGCCGGCGGCGGATCGCCTCGGCCAGCTGCTGGATGCGTGCATTGACCGCGAGGTCCAGGGCGTCGGAAAAGTCGACCAGCACCGCCGCATCGCCGAGCGGGATCACCCGCGGGAGCGCGGGCGCCATCAGGATACGCCCCTGCCGTTATAATTTTTCTTGTATATAAACTGGCTCCGCAGCCGCTCCTGCTGCGGACCTCCAAAATAAAAGTTCAGAAATATAGGCTCACTGGTCAGTCCGGCTTCATGTTCGCCTGCTTGATCACCGCGCGCCACTTGACGATCTCGGAGCCGATGAACGCGGCGTACTCCTCCGGCCGGTTGCCCACGGGCTCGCTCGCGTCGGCGAGGATACGGTCGCGAATGTCCGGCATGGCGACTACGCGCTGGAGGTCGGCCGACAGCTTCTGGATCACGGCCTGCGGCGTGGCTGCAGGCGCCATGACCCCGAACCACGCCGTGATTTCGAATCCGGCCACGCCGGCTTCCGCCATCGTGGGGATGTCGGGAACCGAGGCCGAACGTTTCGCGCTGGTGATGGCGAGCGCGCGCAGGGCGCCCGACTTGACGTGCGGCAGCACGACCTGGGCGTTGTGGAACAGCACCTCGATCTGGCCGCCGATCGCGTCGGTGGTCATCTGCGCGCTGGACTTGTAGGGGATCGCGACCAGCTTGATGTTGGCCAGGGTATTGAGCAGCTCGCCCGACAGGTGCTGCGTGGTGCCCGGACCGGCGGTTCCGTAGCGCAATTTCTCGGGTTGCTTCTTCGCGGTCGCGATGAGCTCGGCGAGGCTGCGGATCGGCACGCCCGGGTTGACCATCAGCAGGTTGGGCATCTTGGTGACCAGGCTGACCGGCGCGAGGTCCTTGACGGGGTCGTAGGGCAGCTTGTCGCCGAACAGGCTCACATTGACCGCGATCGGGCCGATCGTGTTGAAGAGCAGCGTGTAGCCGTCGGGCGCCGCGCGCACCACGCGCTCGGTGCCGATGTTCCCGGAGGCGCCGACCACGTTGTCGATCACCATGGGCTGGCCCCAGGACTCCGACAGCTTCTGTCCCAGCAGCCGCGCCAGGATGTCGGGCGCGCTTCCCGGCGGCGCCGGGACCACCATGCGCACGGATTTCTCGGGAAACGCCTTCGGCTGCGCAAAGGCCGCGGGCTGAATGCCCAGTCCAACGCCCAGCACCGCCAGCGCGGCCAGTCGACGCGTCTTTATTGTTTTCATGTCCCCTCCCTTTTTATGAATTTACCCGGCACCCGTACTGTCATCCCCAGCAGCAGGTACGAATTGCTCTTGCCGTGCCCGTCGAGATTCAGGCTGCCGTTCACGCCGCCTTCCAGCACGTCCTCGATCACGAAATTAAACGCAGGCAGCAGCGGCAGGTCGTAGCGCCGCACACCCTTGGCGCCGCGATGCGCGTACAGGGTGAGCACCGCCTTTTCCGTCAGCTGTCCGGCCAGTACCGGCCAGGCTGCCGGATCGTAAGGCATCACGCTCACGTTCAGGCGGTTGCCCTTGTCGCCCGCACGGCCGTGAGCCACGCGATGCAGCGTGACTTCGACGATGTCGTCGCCCGTGTTCATCGCGCGATTGCCGCGGCGGTGTCCACGCTGCACCCGGGCGCGAGATCCGTCGGGGCCAGCAGGTACGACTGCGTCCGGATACGCGGCGTGGTGCGCCAGCGCACGCCGCCGCCACCGGCCGGCCCGCAGCAATACAGGGCCAGCGCTTCGCGCGCGGCCTGGTCGGCGTCGTCCTGGGTGCGCGCCGAAACAGCGAGGCGCACACGGATGTCCTGCGGCTCCGCTCCCTGATAGGCACGCCAGCTCCCGCCAGAGTCCCCGTCATGCACGCTCGCGACACCGATCAGGTCCACGCGCGGCTGCACGTCGAGCTTGCGGATGCGCAGGCGTTGCAGGAGCACGTCCGCCGCGGCACGCGCACGCGCAAGGCAATTGGGGCCCGCATAGGAAATCTCACCCTCCCCCAGCCAACCGCCGTCAAAGCACACGGTCGCCTTGACCTTCACAGGCGCGGGGCCGCCGCGGATGCCGGACACCTCGACGCGGTCGGCGCCGAGATCCTTGACGCTCACGCCAGTAAAGTCGAGCGTCACGTCCGGCGTGAGGTAGCAGCCCGGATCATGGATTTCGTAGAGCAGTTGCTCCTTGACCACCTGCGGGTTAACGAGGCCGCCCGTGCGCGCGGCTTTGGTGATGACGAGACGCCCCTTCGCCTCCACTTCCGCTATCGGGAAGCCGATGTTGGCCGGGTCGGGGATATCCTTGTATCCGGGGTCGTAGTAGTAGCCGCCGGTGACCTGCGCGCCGCATTCCAGCAGGTGCCCGGCCGTGGAGCCGATCGCGATCTTTGCCCAGTCGTGCCAGGCCCAGCCGAAGTGGTGGACCAGTGGCGCAAGCGCGAGCGACGGGTCGCCCGTACGCCCGGTCACTACGACCTGCGCACCTTTGCGCAGCGCCTCGACGATCGGCTTTGCTGACAGGTACGCGTTGGCCGAGACAATCTCCCCTGTGCCCGTGTCGAGCATGGCGTCCGCCTCGTAGACTTCCAGCCTGGCGAGGTCGAGGTTGCGCACGTCGTCGCCATGCACCACGCCGATCCGCAGGTCCGGCAGGCCGAGCTTCAGCGCCAGCTTGGCGATTACCTTGGCGGCGCCCGGGGGGTTGGCCGCGCCGAAGTTTCCGATGATGGTGATGCCGTTCTCGACGCAGCGCTTGAGGATGGGCTCGAGCAGCCGCTCGAGCATCGGCTCATAGCCTTTATCCGGGTCGCGGCGCTTTTCGAGCTGGGCCAGCGCGACCGTGCGTTCGCCCAGCACTTCGAAGAACACCGCCGCCGGCCCGCCGAGCTCGATCAGCGTGTCGACCACCGGGCCGGGCGCGTCCACCCGGTCGCCCGAGAACCCGGCGCAGTTGCCCACCCTGAATAAATTCTCCATCCCGATAGCCCTGTCGACGCGCCTGAAGGTTGGTACTGGTGCCCAGGGCCGGACTCGAACCGGCACGACCGGTTAAGGTCTGGGGATTTTAAGTCCCCTGTGTCTACCAGTTTCACCACCCGGGCGGGTGCAGGACGGACGATACCAGCTTGGGGACGGAGCTGGAGGCGCGGAGCGGAGTCGAACCGCTCTAAAAGGCTTTGCAGGCCTCTGCATAACCGCTTTGCTACCGCGCCGTATTGAAA
>JANNWA010000386.1:0-9565 GCA_031408275.1 Pseudomonadota bacterium | reverse complement strand
CGAGGCCCTGGATCGCCATCTTCACCATGTTGAGGTTCATGCCGAGCCAGGTCTCCACCGACTTCAGGTCTGCAATGCGCTTTTCTACCTCCGCCGGATCCAGTGTCGGCATGGCCATGCCGGGCACCGGCAGGCCGAGGGGCGCCCACAGGCGGCGAAACATCTCGAACGGATCCTGCGCCCCGCCGCTTGCACTTGCACCCTTGTCCGCCATCGCTGCCTCCTGTGGCGCCGCATGAGCGCCGGGAAAAGTACTGCTGGACTAATTCATCGTGCCTTCAAAAAATTCGCGCACCTCATGCTCTCGCGCCCCCGTGTCCTGGTAACCGAGGTCGACCAGCGCGCGGCAGAAAGACTCCTCGAACAGGAGGTAGCTCGCCAGGTTCGAGCCAGAGCGGTTCAGCGCTCCGGTCGGTCGCAGGATGAAGCGCACCGCCCGCGGCAGCTCGTGGATGAACCGCGCCGCCATGCGCTCGATCGGCTGGCTCGGCGAGATGAACAGCACCTTGATCGGGCGCAGCGGCAGGTTGCCCTGCGCGAGGCGCTCGGGCGGGATCAGGCTGACCGTGCGGTTGATCCGCTCCAGCCGCTCGAGGTCAACTGACAGGCTGTCGAGGAAGATGCTGTTCATGGCATGGCCGGCGATCTGCGCGAGCGACGGATAGACGTTCGACCGGCTGCGCGCAGTGTCGAGCGTTTGGCGGCCCGTACCCACTACGAGTACACGGTCCGCGCCGAGGTGCAGCGCCGGGCTGATCGGCGCGATCTGGCGCATCGAGCCGTCGCCGAAATACTCGCGGTGCACCTTGACCGCCGGGAATATGAACGGCAGCGAAGCGCTTGCCATCAGGTACTCGAGCTTGAGCGTGACCGCCGCCCCGATGCGCTGGTTGCGCTCCCACCCTTCCGTGCCCGAGCCGCCCTGGAAGAACGACACGCTCTGGCCCGACGTGTAACCGGAGGCGGTGACGGACACCGCGTACAGCGCGCCACTGTCGATGTTCTCCTGGATTCGCTCGAACGGCAGGGTGCGCGAAAGCATCTCGGCAAGCGGCGCGTTGTCGAGCAGCGAGATCGGGTTGTGGCGCGAAATGAGCATCAGCGAGGACAGCCACTTCGCGCCGCTCTTCATGATGCTGGGAAAGTCCGCCTTGTAGACATGGTCCACATGCATGTTCTCCCAGACCTCGAGGAGGTTGCCCACCCCGCGCGTGAAATTCTCCGCATAAACCGCGAGCGTGGCGGCGTTGATTGCGCCAGCGGAGGTCCCGACCAGGATCGGGAACGGGTTCTTCACCGGGTTGCCGAGGATGTCGCGGACCGCCTTGATCACGCCGACCTGGTAGGCGGCGCGGGCGCCGCCGCCGGTGAGCACGAGTCCGGCCCGGGCACGGGGCCGCAAAGGGGTGACATTGTCCGCGGTGGCGTTGCCCGCGCTGCCGGAGTCGGTCATCGGTCCAGGCGCGCGGCCCTGCTCAAAACAACGACTGCTCTGCGCCGCGCGGCGCGTTCGCGTCCACCACCGTAAGCGCGGTCATGTTCACTATCCGGCGCACCGAGGCCGAGGGCGTGACGATGTGGACCGCGCGGGCGGCCCCGAGCAGGATCGGGCCCACGGTGACGCCGTCGCCCGCGGTGGTCTTGAGGAGGTTGAACGCGATGTTGGCCGCGTCGAGCGTCGGCATGATCAGCAGGTTGGCCTCGCCCTTCAGGCGCGAGTTCGGGAAGACCCGCATGCGGATCTCGGCCGACAGCGCCGCGTCGCCGTGCATCTCGCCTTCCACTTCGAGGTCCGGCGCGATTTCCTTCAGGATCGCAAGGGCCTCGCGCATCTTGCGCGACGAGGGCAGGTCGACGGAGCCGAAATTGGACGCGGAGAGAAGCGCCACCTTGGGCTGGATCCCGAACCGGCGCACCTCCTCCGCGGCGAGGACTGTCATCTCCGCCACGTTTTCGGCCGACGGGTCCGCGGTCACATACGTGTCGCAGATGAACACCGTGCGGTCGGGCAGCATCAGGGCGTTCATCGCGGCGTAGTGTTTCACCCCCGGCCGCAGGCCGATCACCTGGTCGATGAATTGCAGGTGCAGCGCATGGGTGCCGAAGGTGCCGCACAGCATGCCGTCGGCCTCTCCCTTGTACATCATCATCGCGCCGATCAGGGTAAGGCGGCGGCGCATCTCGATCTTCGCGTATTCCTGCGAAACGCCCTTGCGCTCGGTGAGCCGGTGATATGTGGTCCAGTAGTCGCGGTAGCGCGGGTCGCTTTCGGGATTGATGAGCGAATAATCCCGGCCGGCGCGCATGCGCAGCCCGAACTGCTCGATCCGCCGCTCGATCACCGTCGGCCGGGCGATGAGGATCGGCTTGGCGAGCCCCTCGTCCACGACCACCTGGACCGCGCGCAGTACGCGCTCGTCCTCGCCTTCGGCGTAGACGATCCGTTTGGGCGACGCCTTCGCGCCCGCGAACAGCGGCTTCATGATCAGTCCCGAGTGATACACGAACTGGTCGAGCGAATCCCTGTAGCTGTCTATATCGGCGATCGGGCGCGTTGCCACGCCGCTGTCCATGGCCGCCTTCGCCACGGCCGGCGCGATCATCGCGATCAGGCGCGGATCGAACGGCCGGGGGATCAGGTATTCCGGGCCGAACTTGAGGTTCTGGCCGCCGTAGGCGAGCGCCACCACGTCCGACGCTTCGGCCTGCGCGAGTTCGGCGATCGCGCGCACGGCAGCGAGTTCCATCTCCGCGGTAATGCTCGTCGCGCCCACGTCGAGGGCCCCGCGGAAGATGAACGGGAAGCACAGCACGTTGTTGACCTGGTTCGGGTAGTCGGAGCGCCCCGTGGCCATGATCGCGTCGGGGCGGACCAGTTTCACCAGTTCCGGCCGGATCTCCGGCTCCGGGTTGGCCAGCGCGAGGATCAGCGGCCGCGCCGCCATGCGCTTGACCATGTCCTGCTTCAGCACGCCGCCCGCGGACAGGCCGAGGAACACATCCGCGCCGTCGATGATCTCGCCCAGCGTCCGCGCCTTCACGTCCTTGGCGTAGCGCTCCTTGTCCGGGTCCATGAGCGTCTTGCGGCCCGCGTAGACCACGCCCTCGATGTCCGTAACGTAGATGTTCTCGACCGGCATGCCGAGCTGCACCAGCAGGTCGAGGCAGGCCAGCGCTGCGGCGCCCGCGCCTGAAGTCACGAGCCGCACCTTGTCGATCTGCTTGCCGCCGACCTTCAGCCCGTTGATGATCGCGGCGCAGACCGTGATCGCGGTGCCGTGCTGGTCGTCGTGGAACACCGGGATCTTCATGCGCTCGCGGAGCTTCCGCTCTATGTAGAAGCACTCGGGCGCCTTGATGTCCTCGAGGTTGATGCCGCCGAACGTCGGCTCGAGCGCAGCGATCATGTCGACGAGCTTGTCCGGGTCGCGCTCGTCGATTTCGATGTCAAAAACGTCGATACCCGCGAACTTCTTGAACAGCACCGCCTTGCCTTCCATGACCGGCTTGGCCGCGAGCGGCCCGATGGCGCCCAGGCCGAGCACCGCGGTGCCGTTGGTGATCACGCCGATGAGGTTGCCGCGGGAGGTGAGGTTGGTCGCTTCGCGCGGATCGCGCACGATCTCCTCGCACGCCGCCGCGACGCCCGGGGTATAGGCGAGCGCCAGGTCGCGCTGGTTGGTAAGCTGCTTTGTGGGCAGGATCGAAATCTTGCCGGGGCGCGGCAGGCGGTGGTATTCCAGCGCGCTTTTCTTCAGATCTTTTTCCAAAAATCGCTCCTTGCCACCGGCAGGACGCCGGCATTTTTCCTCTATAAATTATACCCCTGCGGGTCCCTGCGGACAGTCCCGCTCCGGGTCAACGCCCGTATAATTCGTGACCCCTTCGGCCACCAAGCAGAGGCATGTCCTGAATCCAGCCGCTGGCCTGCAGCCACACCTCCGCAACGCGGCCCGGACCGCCGAGATTCAGCCTTTCGAGGTCATGGAAATTCTGGCGCGCGCCAACGACCTCGAGCGCGCCGGCCGCCACATCGTTCGCATGGAGATCGGGGAGCCTGATTTCACGGCGCCGGAACCGGTCGTCGAAGCCGCTGCACGGGCGATGCGCGACGGACTGACCGCGTACACCTCGGCACTTGGGCTGGCCGAGCTTCGCGAGGCCATCGCCGGATTTTACGGGCAGCGCTACGGGGTTGCGGTCGAACCCGGGCGAATTGCGGTGACCGCAGGCGCTTCCGGCGCCCTCCTCCTGACGCTCGCCACGCTGATCGACCCAGGCGACGAGGTACTGGTGCCTGATCCGGGGTATCCCTGCTACCGCCATTTCGTGCGCGCGTTTGAAGGCGTTGCGACCGCACTGCCGGTGGCGAGCGAAGCCCGCTTCCAGCCGACGCTGGCCCAGGTGGAGCGCGCGTGGGGGCCGCGCACGAAGGCGTTGATCCTCGGCTCCCCATCCAATCCGACCGGTACCCTCGTCGCGCCGCAGGAACTCGCCCGAATCGCCCGTTTCGTCGCCAGTCGCGGCGGAGTGCTGATCGCGGACGAGATCTACCACGGGCTCGTTTATACCGAGGACATGCGTACCGCGCTGGACCTGCCGGGCAATATCGTTGTCATCAACAGTTTTTCGAAGTACTTCTGCATGACCGGATGGCGGCTGGGCTGGGCGGTCCTGCCCGAAAGCATGCTTCGCGCATTCGAAAAGCTCGCCCAGCACTTCTTCATCTGCCCGCCGACGCTGTCACAGCGGGCCGCGCTGGCGGCCTTCCTGCCGGAAAGCATCGCCATACTCGAGCATCGCCGGAGCGAGTTTCGCCGGCGCCGCGACTACATCGTGCCCGCCCTCGAAGGCCTGGGGTTCGGCGTTCCGGCGCACCCCGACGGCGCGTTCTACGTGTTTGCCGACTGCTCGGCATTCCACGCCGACGCAAAGCGGTTCGCCTTCGACGTACTGCTCGAGCGGGCCGGCGTCGCCGCCACCCCGGGAAATGATTTCGGGGCAAACGGCACCCAGCGGTTCGTGCGCTTTGCCTACACGCGCGGGATGGACGACCTCGAAGAAGGCGTCGACAGGATCCGGCGCGCCTGCGCAGGCTGAAACCGGCGCCTGCCCTGAAAAATCGCCCGGGTCAGGTGGCGCGGCGCAGCTTGCTGACCATCTGCTCGAGGCGCGTGCGCTCCGAGAGCACCTGCTTGGAGTAGATCGAGTTCGGCTCTTCGATAGCGCCCGCATACGCCTGGAGCGCGCTCTCAGTTCCGCCGAAACGCCGCATGTATTCCCGCAGCACTTCGGCACCGACCTGGATGTTGACCTCGGGATCGAGCAGCGCCTCGTCGCCGCCATGCCCCACCAGCTTTTCCTTGTGGAACTTGGGGATGATCTGCATGAGGCCCTTGGCGCCGAACGAGCTTTCCGCCACCGGATTGAACCTGGATTCCACCGAGATGACGGCGAGGATCAGGAGCGGATCGACCGAGTTTTCCTGACCGGAGCGGTAAGCGGCGGCGACAAACCCGCCGACGGCCTCCTGCGCCACGCGAAAACGCTTGGAAAGCATTTCCGTCAGCGCGCGCTGCTCCCGCCAGGCAGGGGAATCCGCCGCGGGCTGGATCGGCCCGACGGCGAAATTTACGCCGGGCGGCTCGGTCGCGCGCAGGGCCACCGCTGCCTGCGACAGGAACGCATCCCGCGACACCGGGTGTGCGGCTGCGACCAGGAACACCAGGCCGACCAGCGCGAGCGCCGCCTGCGTCAGGGACCAGGCGCGCGAGATCGCGCCGCCGCCAGCGGGCCGCAATTGCTTTTCTGTTACTGCTGAATTGGCTGCATCCATCATGTACCTCCTGGGGCGTCGGGCAGCGCGCTCCGTCTCAAGCAATCCCGACGCCGCGATATGCGGCGTGGAAGCTGAAGAGGGGATAGTTGGATTCGCTTCGGCAAGGGCCGGGAACCCGTCCGGCGCTGCGTCCGGCAGGGACGAAATCCCTGGACGAAGTGCCGGCAAGAAGAATCTGAACGCGCGTGCTGCAACGCAACGGACATCATTGTATAGGAAAAACCCTCAATTAGTCAATAACTTCACCTCTTTCACGCAACTCCTTGTTGCGCATCGCAAAATTGGGATCAAAAAACCGAAAAATTTCTTTGTTGCGAGGACGGAAGACCGCTAAAATAGGGTCGTCAGTTGATTCCGGCCGAGTCCTTCGACCGGAAGAATGAAGACTCGCGGACCAGCCTTGGTCGCCCGGTGCTACGACGCGACCGAGGCGGTCCGCAGAGCTTCGAGGGCCAGGCCCGGAGCTCACGCTCCGGGCCACCTTCCCCTCCGGTTCCTGGTTACGGCCGGGAACCGGTTGGGAAAGGCCAGGCAGCTGCTGGATTCAGCGCGGTACGCACGCCGGGAGTCGCAGCGATCGACGGCCGAACCACTGGTGCTGGCGCCGTCGGGGCTACCTGAATAGCCTTTTTTGCAGGCTTCTTCGCCACTTTTTTTGCAGCTTTTTTCGGCTTTACTGCCGCCGATTTTTTCTTTTTAGCTGCGTTGGGCTTTTTTTTTGCGGCTTTGTTTTTTTTGGCTGCTGCTTTTTTCTTGGCGGGTTTTCTGGCCGCTTTCTTCTTTTTCGAAGCCTTCTTCTTGGTGGCCTTCTTCTTCGCCGTTTTCTTCGCAGCTTTCTTCTTGGCTTTTGCCATGACTAGCTCCTATCAAGTAGTTGCACAGAAAGAGCCCGGACCGTATGGGCCGGACTATCCAACCGCCCGGCCGGATGGCCGTGCAGATTGAATTCTTTGACGCACCAATTCACTTGGCGCTCTTCGCAAGCACATCCCGGTACAGGATCTCCGGATCCAGCCGGATGCCGCCTTCCCAGGTCACGGTCGCCGACTCGGGATCGACCGCCACCTTCTCGAACTCCCGCACGTCGCGCCACAGCTTGAAGGCGCCGATCTCGAGCATGTTGCCAAGGAAAACGCTCCCCTCCAGGCCGTCGTCAAAGCGCAGCCAGAGCTTGTAGTCGTCCTCCGCCTTGCATGCAGTTACCTTGTGCATCGTCTGCTTCCTCCTGTTGCCCGGGTCCGGGTCAAAGCCGTATGGCTCAATCCCAGCTCAGCGCCCCGCCCGTCTGGTACTCGATCACCCTGGTCTCGAAGAAGTTTCGCTCCTTCTTCAGGTCGGTCATCTCGCTCATCCACGGGAACGGATTGCTCGCCCCGGGGAACTGCGCGTCGATGCCGATCTGCTGGCAGCGGCGGTTCGCGATGTAGCGCAGGTATTCCTTGAACATAGGAGCGTTCAGCCCCAGCACCCCGCGCGGCATGGTGTCCTCGGCATAGCGATACTCGAGTTCGACCGCCTTGTGGAACAGCGCCTGGATCTCGTCGCGGAACTGCGGGGTCCACAGGTGCGGGTTTTCCATCTTGATCTGGTTGATGAGGTCGATGCCGAAATTGCAGTGCATCGACTCGTCGCGCAGGATGTACTGGTACTGCTCCGCGGCGCCGGTCATCTTGTTCTGGCGCCCGAGGGCCAGGATCTGGGCGAAGCCGACGTAGAAAAACAGGCCTTCCATGATGCAGGCGAACACGATCAGGCTCTTGAGGAGGTCCTGGTCGCTCTGCTGCGTGCCGGTCTTGAAGGAAGGGTCGGTCAGGGTATCGATGAACGGGATCAGGAACTCGTCCTTCTCGCGGATCGAAGAAACCTCGTGGTAGGCGTTGAACACTTCGCCCTCATCGAGGCCCAGGCTCTCCACGATGTACTGGTAGGCGTGGGTATGGATCGCCTCCTCGAACGCCTGGCGCAGCAGGTACTGCCGGCACTCGGGCGCCGTGATATGCCGGTAGGTGCCGAGCACGATGTTGTTCGCCGCGAGCGAATCGGCCGTCACGAAGAATCCGAGGTTGCGCTTGACCAGCCTCCGCTCGTCCTCTGTCAGCCCGTCTGCGGACTTCCACATAGCGATGTCGCGGATCATGTTCACTTCCTGCGGCATCCAGTGGTTGGCGCAGGCGGCGAGGTACTTTTCCCAAGCCCATTTGTACTTGAAAGGCACGAGCTGGTTGACGTCGGCCTTCGAATTGATGATCTGCTTGTCTTCGACCCGGATACGGCGGAACGCGTTGCCGGCAGGGACCTCCTGCGCGCCCGGTGCACCGGAGGGCATGAAACCACTGACCGGGGCGATCGCCAGCCCGGGCACGGCGTTCATCTTGCCGTCTTCCTCAAAATTCAGCATGGCGTCTTCTCCTCACGCTCGAGTTGTTTTCGCGCGCTCGCCGGCATTCCTGGAATCACTGGCACGCTTCGCATTCGGGGTTGTCGATCGAGCAGAACTGCGGCTCGGCCGGCACGGTGGAGGCGGACTCGGTCATGCCGCCGCCGGAAGGGACGGCATTCAGCGCGCCCGCCTTCGATGTCGACTTCTCTGCGTGGGTCGCCCCCATCGCACGCAGGTAGTACGTGGTCTTGAGGCCGCGCAGCCAGGCCAGCCTGTAGGTCTCGTCCAGCTTCTTGCCGGAAGCGCCCGGCATGTAGATATTGAGCGACTGCGACTGGTCGATCCATTTCTGGCGACGCGCAGCGGCCTCCACCAGCCATTTGGGCTCGACCTCGAACGCGGTCGCGTAAAGCCTGCGCAGTTCGGCCGGCGCGCGGTCCACGCGGGCCAGGTTGCCGTCGAAGTATTTGAGGTCGGCGATCATCACCTCGTCCCACATCCCGGCTTTCTTGAGGTCGGACACCAGATACTCGTTCACCACCGTGAACTCGCCCGAAAGGTTCGATTTCACGTACAGGTTCTGGTAGGTCGGCTCGATCGAGGCCGACACACCGACGATGTTCGCGATGGTCGCGGTCGGGGCGATGGCGAGGCAGTTGGAGTTGCGCATCCCGAACGAGCGGATGCGCTCGCGCAGCGCGCCCCAGTCCAGCGCGCTCGAACGGTCCACCTCGACATAGCCGCCGCGTTCCTGCGCAAGCAGCTCAAGGGTGTCCTGCGGCAGGATCCCGCGATCCCAGAGCGACCCCTTGAACGAGCCGTACCGGCCCCGCTCCTCGGCCAGCTCGGTCGAGGCCCAGTACGCCGCGTAGGCCACCATCTCCATCGACCGGTCGGCGAACTCGACCGCTTCCTCGGACGCATACGGGACGCGCATCTTCTGCAGGCAGTCCTGAAAGCCCATGATGCCAAGGCCCACCGGGCGGTGACGGGCGTTGGAGCGCTCGGCCTTGTCCACCGCGTAGTAATTGATGTCGATGACGTTGTCGTGCATCCGCTTCGCGGTGCGGATGGTCTTCTTGACCTTGACGAAGTCCAGGCCCTTGTCCGTCATGTGCGCCACGAGGTTGACCGAGCCCAGGTTGCAGACCGCGATCTCCTCGTGGTTGGTGTTGAGGGTGATCTCGGTGCACAGGTTGGAGCTGTGGACCACGCCGATATGCTGCTGTGGGCTGCGGATGTTGCACGGGTCCTTGAACGTGATCCAGGGATGCCCGGTCTCGAACAGCATCGACAGCATCTTGCGCAGAGCTGCAGCGCGGGAATCTTGCGAAACAGCTTCAGTT